>JBLHWY010000152.1:0-15356 GCA_047629195.1 Candidatus Azotimanducaceae bacterium | reverse complement strand
AACGTAGTTTCTGAATTGGTGCCGGACATCACAACACCAAAGGCCGTTGTTCTGCAGGTGCACGTTTCACAGCCACAAGCATGTAGTTCGCACCGAGAAAAGAAGTCAGGTGCATGTCGCGCTTGAATGGGTTGACGCCAACACCAGTGAGGTCACGGAACCCAAAACCTGCTTCCTTCAACAGCTTCATTGCTTCGCCAGGTGACACGAATCGACGCCATTCATGAGTGCCGCGCGGCAGCCATCGCAGCACATACTCTGCGCTGATTTTTGCTGTCATCAAAGAATATAAGGTGCGATTAATGGTGGCGACAATCATTATTCCTCCTGGCCTTGTTACACGTCCACAGCTGGACATAAATGCTGCAAGGTCATCAACGTGTTCGACGACCTCCATGTTTAGCACAACGTCGTACTGGCGATCGAGTGGAAGGTGCTGTACCTCCATGACGTCGTACTTGAGATCCAGAGCTGTGCTCTGTATGTGCTGGCGTGCTGCATGAATATTACGGTCCGCAACGTCGATGCCGTGGACCGACGCGCGTAGCTTTGCCATCGATTCTGAGAGTATGCCGCCGCCGCAGCCGACATCAAGTATAGATATGTTTTCCAGCGTGGCTTCGGGCGCCAGGTTCAGGTGAGCGTGAATCTGCGCCTGAATATAGGGTACTCGTAGCGCATTCAGGCGATGAAGTGGCCACATGGGCCCAGCTTCATCCCACCAGGTTTTTGCTAGTGCATTGAATTTCTTAATTTCTGCGGGGAGGATGGTCGTTGCGTTCACTCTTTTATTCTCTTGTCGTGTTTTCTGAGAAATGTTGTACGTAATTTGAGTGCAAAAGGATTGTTCCTCACGTTAGGTCAAGCCGCAGCGAAACGAGGTCGGAGCACCGACGCAAGGATGGGCGTTACTATCTGCAGGCTAACAGCGATGGTCTCGTTGACGACTGTGATCTAGACAGAAGGGCAAGTCGTAAGAGTTAGCTCTACTCAACTTAAATATTTCAGGATTTTGCCAATATGAAAGCACTCCGAGTTTTACTTTTATTAGCCTCTGCCGTATTTGCATTGAATGCTTATGCGGACGGTCACGCGAACATGAAAAACCATGACACACAGACCAACGACATAGTTGATGTTGCCATTGCAAATGGTAGCTTTACAACTCTGATTACTGCCGTGGAGGCTGCGGGCCTCGTTGACACGCTGAAGAGCGAAGGACCGTTTACTGTCTTTGCACCAACGGATGCCGCGTTTGGTAAGATCCCTGTAAGTACTCTGACATCACTGCTTAATGACAAAGAAGCTCTTGCCGGCATTCTCACTTACCACGTAGTGGCCGGCAAGGTCATGGCAAATGACGTTGTCACGTTATCCGAGGCTACAACCATTCAGGGCCAGAAAGTGCAGATCAAGGTTGAGAGCGGAAAGGTATTTATCGATAACGCTGAAGTTATTATCACCGACGTCGTCGCCAGCAATGGCGTGATACACGTCATCGACACCGTCATCCTGCCAAAGAGCTGATAGAATCGTAGGCATCGGGAGGTGGGTTTCTTATCTTCCCGAAGTCCTTTGGTACCTCGCGTTTTACACTTGTATAATTCCTGCGCAGATATTGACTACCATCGCATACCTTTCGCCGCGCAAAAACAGCAAGACACCCGCGTTCCACCCATTTTTCACAGATATCCGGACTGATTGCTTAAGCCTGTTTTCTGTGTTTCAGTTATAATGATGTCGACTTCTCTTCATTGCATCGCGAGAAAGTCAGCGGATTCAATAAGCAGTCCTTCGAGCTTCCTAACGATAGCAATGGCATAAGCAGTTCGTTTAATTTCCGGTTCTTCTGGCACACGAAGTGCACGAGCTATGCTGTGGATCACTCATCAAACGATGTGCTGGCAAATAACGACAAACTACCGGTGCGTTGCAGCGCTTGTAAGTTGGGTGCATTATAACCTAATGATTAACGGGAACAGAGACATGACATACTCATTAGATAATTTCTGCGAAGACACACGTACGATCCTTAGCGAAGGCGACGATAGTGATGGCAGAGCAAAAGTCAAACAAAAACTCGAGCAACTGTTGACTGACCAAGCGTTCTGCGCTGAGTATGCTGGTGCGGAAAACAAGACTGGGATGAGCCAGATCTTTGAGGATCCAAAGCTGCATTTCTGCGTGTTGGCATACAATATGGAAAAACCGCGCACCTCTCCTCCGCATGATCATGGTAGGTCGTGGGCCATATACGGTCAGGTTGCCGGATATACTGACATGACGATTTGGGAGTCAGAAGATGGCGCCGACAATCTTGTCCAGGCTCGAAGCTTTCGCTTAGAGCCTGGACAAGCCGGGCTGTTCGATACGCGTGAGGTACATTCGATTGATTATCCAGCTGGTTCGAAGTTTATTCGCGTAACGGGTGTAGATATGAGCAAAGAAGCGCGCCGCGTTTTTGACCCAGTTTCCGGAGCAGTCAAAGTTGTTGAAAGTGTTGGTACGGGAAGCCGAGCCTAATCCGGCCCGGCTTACTGCTTGCTAAAAATAGGACCTTAGGGTCGCGCAGTTGACGGACGGAGAGGAAGCCCCCGTTCCCAGCTGCGGAATAGGCTTGATTATTTATTAGGGCAGCGTTTGAACCGTACCTTCTCTGCGTTTGTCGGCTGCACCTTCAAGTCCATCAGGTCGAACTACGATCAGGTGTATGCCCGAGTTTTCTCCTTCTCGCTCCTGAACATCGTAACCACGTGCGCTGAGCATGTCGGCTATTTCCTTGCCGTTACCAACACCTGTTTCAACTCGTACTCGCTTACCCCGGGCAATGATATTGGGATGGTCGGCAGCCTCCTGCGCTGATAGATCCCAAGCAAGAACACCGATGATTGTTTTGGTGACATAGGCGGGAATCGAATTTCCACCCGGTGACCCGGTGACCATTAATAAATTCCCATCGGCATCCAGAACCATTGTTGGTGACATTGAAGAGCGTGGTCTTCTGCCGGGCGCTATTGCGTTAGCGGGTATTTTTCCGTCTTCAGACACTTCCCGAGCAAAATCGGTCATTTCGTTATTCAGGAGGAATCCATGGACCCAGCGAGACGACCCGAATGGCGCTTCCACTGTGGCGGTCATAGAAACCGCGTTACCTTCTTTGTCGACAATAGAAAGGTGGGTGGTACCAGCGGGTTCCTGGGTGGTGTCTGCAGCCCAGTCCACACTTGCCAGCCGACCCAGCACGGCTGCGGGATCGCCTTGCACGGGTGTAGCTGCTGGCGGGAAACGATCTTTAGCACGGGCCTTTAGGTATCGCGGATCGAGTAGGTCTTTGATCGGAATCGTGACCGCATCAGGGTCACCGAAATAAAAGTCCCGGTCTGCATAGGCGAGTCTCTGTGCATCGACCAATGCTGTAATTCGGTCATTCTGCAAAGTGCTGCCTGCGACTAGGTGATCGTATAGTCCGGCAATCATGATCTGCGCGCCACCGGATGAAGGGGGTGATGTTGTGCATATCTGTGTATCACGGAAATCGCCGCAGACTACGGGACGATCGACCGCACGATAAGCGGCGATATCCTCAACTGACAAAGTCCCAGGGTTGGGCTCTGCTGTTGCTGCAGCGGCTATTGCCTGCGCTACTTCACCTCGGTAAAAAGCATCCGGGCCCTCTGTTGCAATGCGAGTTAACACTGCGGCGTATTCAGGATTGTCCCTAACATCGCCGGGCTTCAGTGATTCGCCGTTGGGATAAAAATAAGCAGCGGGACCAGGGTTTTCGCTTAGTTGCACGCGACCTTTCAATCGGTCGAGCATCCCCGATATTCTGGGTGACACGATAAATCCTTTGTTAGCCAGTTCAATTGCAGGCTCAAACAATTCGGCCCAAGCAAGCTTTCCATGAGCGTCATGAGCATGTTTGTACATGGCGACTGCTCCGGGAACACCCACTGCTTTGCCGCTCTGCCACGCTTCAAAAAAGCCCATGACCTTGCCATCTTTCATGAACATATCAATCGTTGCCCCGGATGGTGCTTGTTCACGACCATCATGAAAAGACAGGGATTTAGTATCGTAGTCGTAAGCGAGTAAAAAACCGCCGCCGCCGATGCCTGAACTCTGGGGCTCTACCAGGCCCAATACCAAGTGTGCGGCAATCGCTGCATCAACGGCATGACCGCCTTTTGCCAGCATTGAGATCGCTGCATCGGTGGCATAAGGATTGGCAGTTGTCGCCATTGACCCTTTGCTCCATTGCGAGACCTTTTTTGGTGCGCTGTCAGATTGATAGGCACAACCAGCGAGCGCCATCACCAGTGATAGTGTAATTAAGGTCCTTCTATGCATTTTTTTCTCCGATAATTGGCGATGAGTCTCCAACGGCAAAAATCGAGCCAGTGACGTTAGGAAGGTTCTATTGAAGCAATAATTGGGGTCGGAGTAAAATTTACATTCTCCTGACATTTGCTTGTCGACCTTGCTTCAGAGGTTGCTGTGATATGTCGAGTGATCAAAGCGTGCCTGCTAAAAATCAACCTTGAGGTATTGTATGCGGCAATGCAGTCGTTTGAGCCTTAGCGGGTGGCGATATAACCTGACTTGCGTGGTTCGCATTGCTCACACTTGGTAACGATGATACAAAGTACAAGCAACATGTAATCAAATGCGCCCGGAGAACAAAGAATCATGGTTGATGAAGTGGTTGATGAAGTGGTTGATGAAGTGGTTGATGGTGTCAATATCACAGACCATATCGCTGAGATAAAGACTCAGGGCTACAGCGTCGTACCTGATTTTCTGGCGCAAGCAGAGGTCGAACGGCTACGGCATGCCTTTAATACGGAAGTACCGATTACTGAGATGCGAGCGATTGGTACATCAACAGGACAAACCTGGCGAGCTCACAACCTGATCGCAAAAACCAGGGCAGCCGACAACATCTACTTAGATGCTCGCCTCACGGCCATTGTCCAAGGTGTTATTGGCAAATACACGCAAATTAATGTCACAACTCTGTTCAACACCTTGCCCGGTGAAACAAAACAATTCCTCCATCAGGATGATGGCCTTTGGCCTATCCCGCGGCCCCATCCCTCATTTCTATGCAACGCATTGATTGCATTTGACGACTTTGATGAAGAAAACGGCGCCACTCACATTGTCCCGTATAGTCATGTCTGGCATGACCGTGAAATCGACCAGAATGTGGAGACAGTGCAAGTGAGTATGAAATCTGGAGACATGTTGATGTGGGAAGGCAGCATGTGGCATGCCGGTGGAGCGAACATCAGCAAAAACAGGGAACGGATGGGGTTTTTTATAAGCCAACAAGTGTCTTACCTGCGCCCTCAAGAAATTCAACTTTTATCTGTTCCACCTGAGATTGTGCGTGGTATGCCGCGAAAATTAAAACGACTACTTGGATATCATCCTTTTGGGTTAGGTGTGGACGGGCGCGACCCTATTGATGTGCTCGATGATGGAATTGTGGTTAATCCTTCAGCAAAATTGGCCTCCGAATGGCGTTCCTAACCCGTATCCCTAGACTAATCAACAAGCTTGATAACGATTAACTTCCCCTTTAGCCAATCAGGTAACCATCCTGGTGTGGTAGGTCTGAGACGCGCGAATATCTCTTGGGTGTATTCGGGGTCATCTAAGACAACAGTTGCAGAGCCTGTGAGTTTTACGCCTTTTATGACTAGTTTTACCGGCGTAGGGCCATTTTCAAATTCACGCCACCAGGGTCCATCTGCACCCACAAACACTTGGTTGCCTTCACGTAAGTAGTTGACGGGAATTTCTTTGCCAGAACTGAAGGAAAGGGCTAGAGCTTCTCCCGCTATTTCGCTGGTGGGCTTATTTTTAATCTGGTTGACTATCATCGGGTTCATAAGCAGAAGGAACGCAGCAAAGGAAGCGGCAACTGCGACCGTCAAGATAATTGCGAACCATTTTAGAACTCTCATTTGCGTTACCGCTGTTTAGCGCATCGTTATTTTGATCCACGTTTATGCCAGATTTCAAAAACATCCTCAACGAGAATCTTTGGGCGCTTGCTAGATTATCCCCAAACGCCGTGAGGCTAATGGTGTTAGCGTCGTCTACGGCAGGGTTTACCCGTCGACTTCGCCACCCAGAACATTCGCAACCACTTTGGCGCCGCGAAGGACAAATTCTTCTGCAAAGTCCTGATTTTAAGCATTCTAAGCCACATTTCCCTTGGAGCGGTTAGGCACTGCAATGACTTATTTCAGTGAGGTTTAATGCGCTGCGACATGGTTGTTCATTTAACGGGTCAAAGACTGTATTGAGGCAGGTCTGTCGGCTGACACGCGGTTGGGTTAATCGCTTCGGTGATTTGTAGGTTGTGCAGGGAGTGATCTGAAAACACTTAGGTCTCGTAAATTGGGGACGTACTTGGCTTGCAGCAGCTAATTGCGCGAAAGCTACTCCTCAGCAAGGGTAGCCGAAAGCACCGTAAATTAGGGCTTCGCAGACATCGATAGCGTCTGTTTGCCAATACAAACTAAACAATCATCGGAGTTAATATGAATCAAATAACGGAACGACCCGTTGAAATGGAATTGGATCGGATGAAAGTGATATCACTCGATGCTGCTCGAGTGAGAAATGAACTGATTCTGCGTGGATTAGAGACGCCATTGACTGATTCTTGTCTCTCCAGAGATGAAAAGTATGAGCGGATCCGCGCATCGATGAAAGATATCGTCATGACGTTAGGTCTTGACCTGAACGATGACAGTCTAAGTGAAACGCCTCATCGAATAGCAAAAATGTATGTTGATGAAATTTTTGGTGGTCTGGATTATTCAAATTTCCCTAAAATGACTGCTATCGATAATAAGATGCAAGTGGAAGAGATGGTCAAGGTCTCTGGCATCACTGTACTGAGTACTTGTGAACATCACTTTGTCACCATTGACGGGAAGTCACGAGTTGCATACATACCCAGAGAAAAGATCATTGGTTTATCGAAAATTAATAGATTGGTTAGATTCTTTTCACAACGCCCGCAGGTGCAGGAAAGGTTAACCCAACAGATAATGGTCGCCCTGCAAACAATTCTTGGAACCGACGATGTTGCAGTTGAGATTGATGCTATGCACTACTGCGTAAAAGCTCGCGGCGTTATGGATGCTGGCTCATTCACAAAAACGTCGGCACTCGGTGGACAGTTCAAGAATAACGACCGTGCCCGAGCAGAATTCTTCAGTTAAGCGAATAAAGCTTTTGATCATCATAGCATCTAGCTATCGCCCTATGGCTTCACGGTTAAAAGCGCTTACGTTCAATCTGCTGTTCTTTTTTCGAACAGCGACCAAGCACAGTAATTGCTGACTTCATTAGTCCCAGCCCCCACGTCCTCTATTCGGTGGCTCCATAGATGTTGGGATCAACAAGACGCGCTGTCTAGCTCGGTCTTTGCCGTTGGGGGTGGTCGTGATTTTCCTTGGCGAGGCGTTGGCACTCCAATCGCTGAAGGTGCTGATCGCTTTTTCTCTGGGGCTTCAACGGAGCTTAACTCGGCTTTGCAAGATATTTTGGCCTAAGAAAAGAGACCGGAGTAAAGGTCAGGAGGCCCTGACATTTGTGGTCTAATTTGAAACGGCGGTCTCCATGTTACCTTGCCAGCTTCTGAAACTTGTTGCGTCAGTTGTTTAAACTCATCTTCGGTAATCTCTACATAAGTCTTTGCCTTCACGCCCCGCTAGTAAATGCGAGGCAGTGTGGCCTTGAGTCCACCGGCGTTAGAAATGTCGAGAAAATAAGCACCTTCCCAACCATTTTCGATCAACCACTGCTCGAGGCGAGGGCGCCCGTATTATTCTTGCTGAAGTGGCAAATGAAGAGTTTCAATTAGGTTAGCCTCATTTGTTATTCTGCAGCGCCGTCGTTGACTCGCGATAGAGGTTACGTTCTTAGTCTTTCAGTTTCGTATCCTCTTGCATTAATTGATCAGAGTCAATGCGGCCCTGAACTCGAAACGACCTCCTTTCAAATGCCGCGTTAGCGGAACCTGTTGGCTCTTGAAAGATAATATCAAGCGATGGTTGAGCTGAGTTGCTAACAAGTAATTCGCCTCAATCGAGTCGACGAAGTAGATGTTCGATCATTCAATATTGAAAGGTTCGTAGTGCTGTTTGGTTTGATGCATTTATTCGGAGAAATTATTGCTGACAGTTTTTTCTTGGTTACTTTGACCCTTTACCTTGCCCCCATAAGTGGACCCATAAGTGTGAAGTAAAGTGTACACTTAGTCAGAGATTGTATGCTGACACGAGGAGAGAGAATGTACATCAAGGGGCCAAAAGGCGAGATTGAAGCGCAATGGGATGCAACGGCGAATGCGACTGATACCGCTATTCTCTGTCATCCGCATCCTCTATTCGGAGGCTCTATGGATGATGGAATCCTACAGTTAGTATCCGAAACATTGAGTCAGCTTGGGTTCGATTGTCTCAGGTTTAACTTCCGTGGTGTGGGCAATAGTTCGGGAGAGCATGATGGTGGCGCTGGAGAGATTGATGATCTAGTGGCTGTTAGCACATGGCTTGAGAATGAAAAGCCGGGCCGAAAACCTTGGCTCATCGGGTACTCGTTTGGCGCTCACGTTGTCTGGCAGAGTCTGGGGAATTTTAGCGATAAACAAATTGCTGGGGTCATACTTGTCGCGCCACCGGTTGGTCGCATGAGCTTCTCGCAACAGGATGTGCTGCCTTGCTCGGTCTTTGCTATTGCGGGTGATCGTGATGACTTTGTTGACGAGCAAGCATTTCGTCGTTGGTCAGGAATTGACGCTCGAGTTATTGAAGGCGCCGATCACTTTTTCTCGGTAACTTCGGCGGAACTTACCTTGGCTTTGCGAGATATTTTGGGCTAAGTAGGTACACCGTATATTGAATGCAATGATGATCGCTACCGTTGGTAAGCGTGGCTTTATACCCCGTGAAAACACACTGAATGGAAAACTGTAGGTGACTGTGGAGAAATCCGTCCTGCGAGTCACCGCTATCAGAATCGTCCGGCAACCAGCCTCATCGATGACCCGGCAAACGCGGGACCAGCATGGTGCCGGGGTTGAGAGTCTGGCAAGCCACGAGGAATACCGCGGTCGTGATTTCTGTGGTGCCTAGCGGCAAGGTACAGGCTGAAGACGAACGCCGTCGAGCCCGGAGCGAACTCACTGAAACGTTGATTCGAAATTTCGCTGAACAGGCGGCAAAACTTCTGCTGTCCACTTTAGACGTCGAGCCTGCAGTTTCGGACCCCCTGAGATTTTTGGTCTTGAGAAAAACCAATAACTAGGGTCAACGTAAAATTCACATCTCCCTGACCGTTGTGGTCGACATTGTTTCAAGGAGGTTGTGAGTCAGGGTACGTGTCTATCTCATGTGCTGACAACTGGTCGCAGGCGCTTCAGCTGAGTCCAGGCAGTTGTTTGGGCGGGTGGCTCTCAACTCAATATTTCACATTTCTTAAATCAGTGTTTAAGTCAGTGCTTGAGACCTTGGCAATGTTTCGATTCATCGCCGCGAATAAGGTTCGTCGATATCAACACATAGACCAAGTAATACGGCATTGCTCAGTCGCTTAGACTACTTCATGCTACTTTTTTTGACTATAGGGAATATTGATTTTGTCTGATATCAGCGCCTTGTTTGAACCGATTAAACTCCGTGGCATGACTGTGCCAAACCGCATTGTGATGGCTCCGATGACTCGCTCTTTTTCTCCTGATGGCACTCCAACCGATGAAGTCACAGCATACTATGAGCGTAGAGCCGCTGCCGATGTGGGGCTGATTATTACTGAGGGTACCACCATCGCGAGAGGCGGTGCGTCTAATGATCCCAAAGTGCCAAATTTTCATAAAAAAGCCGCATTGAATGCCTGGAGTAAGGTGACGGATGCAGTACATAAAACCCCTGGCAAAATTGCGCCGCAGCTTTGGCATGTCGGTATGATGCGCAAACCTGGAACCGGGCCAGATCCTGAGGCGGTATCCGATAGTCCATCTGGCCTGACTCATAGAGGCAAGGAGGTTCAAGCCGAGCCGAGTGAAAGTGATGTGGCGGATATGGTGATGGCTTATGCGAATGCAGCAGGCGATGCTGTGCGTGCGGGTTTTGATGCGATTGAATTACATGGTGCCCACGGTTATCTCATTGATGAGTTTTTTTGGGGTGTGATGAATGCCCGCTCAGATAAGTATGGCGGTGATCTTGTTCAACGAGCACGCTTTGCAGGGGAGATTATTGCTGAATGTCGCAAGCAAGTGGGTGATGAAATTCCTATTATTTTGCGCTGGTCGCAGTGGAAACAACAAGAATACACGGCTCGCTTGGCCGAAACACCGCAGGAGATGGAGGTATTTCTAAAGGTGTTTGTTGACGCGGGTGTCGACGTGTTGCACGCCAGTCAGCGTCGTTGGTGGGATGCAGAATTCCCTGAAGTGGATGGCGAACAAGGTTTGAACCTCGCTGGCTGGTGCAAAAAGTTAACGGGTTTGCCATCGATTACCGTTGGCTCTGTTGGTTTGTCGTCAGACTTTATTGGTGCCCTCAAGGGAGAAGCATCAAAGACTCAGCCCATTACGCTCGCGGTTGAACGTTTGGCTAAAGGTGAATTTGACATGCTTGCAATTGGTCGAGCGCTGTTGCAAGACCCGCTTTGGGCGCAGAAAATTCGCGAAGGTCGAACCGATGAGCTGCATGCGTATGATTCAAAAGCGTTGGGTACGCTTTATTAGTAAGCCTGCATTCTTCCATTCTGGTAGGTCTGGCAGGCTTCACTCGCCGCGAGTATACTTTTGTATACACATTGCTCACTATTTGGTTAATGCATGAAAAAGGTTCTGCTCAGTTCGCTTGGAATCATCGCCATCCTCGGTGTTGTCGGTTACCTGTTTCGCGTCCCCATGATTGACGTCGTGAAAGAGAAGATTACAGAGGACATGTTTGTTGATGTTGACGATGACAGTTTCGATCCTGGGCTTCCCCTGGGCACGAGCTTTCCTGCCATTAACGCGCAATACCAGGGTCGTATTGTTAGCGACGCGAGTGAGTTCGTAGCTGATAAGGGCATGATTTTCGTTGCCAGCCGTTCTTCGGACTGGTGACCCTATTGCATGAAGCAACTCGTGCAGTTGCAAGAAAATCAGAATAGATTTACTAAACAAGGCATTGCGGTGGTTGCAATAACCTACGATGCCCCGGAGCTACAACAGACATTTATTGATCAGCACGAAATCACTTATCCATTGCTTTCAGATATTGACGCTGGCAGCGTTACGGCGCTGCAAATACTTAACGAAAAGTACCAACCCGGGGATGACTCCTATGGCATCCCCCATCCGGGCATCTATGTGCTCAATTCTGATATGGAAATCGTCGGTAAGATTTTTATAGAAGCCTATAGCTCTCGAGTCGATGCCGCAGGTGTACTGAAATTTGCCATGGAAGTACTTGACTAAATCTAGTGTGTTTTGTGGTGTCGAATAAGGTAGAGAAATGAAAATTTTAGCGCTAGTTGTAGTTTTCACATGCAGTAGTGTCTTTGGAGCGGGTTTTGAATCAACAGCAGGTATCGATGCTGATGATGTGATTCCTACCAGCCTTTTACTTGGGCCAAACCATAAAGTCAGTGACTCAATACTCAATAACGGGATGCAAAATACTTACACTGTCGAATCCCAATACGGTGATTTCGAAGCTCAGGGTAGTATTGGTCTTCGCATCAGGATACGTCAGGTAGATGCGCTTACTTATCTTGATAACTTGTCCAAGTCAGCAGTGTTTATTCAAGCTTTGGCAGATGCCGGTATAAGTTCTGTCTTAGCCGTCGCTAATGCGATAACCAAACCGGTAGCTACGATAAAAGGACTACCTGCGGGTATTGGAAGGCTGTTTACAGGTTATATAGAAGATACTAAACGAGGAGTTGAGATCTCAAAAGGTTTTTTGGCTGGATCACAAACAGAAGGACTTGACCCTGCTGAGCTTAAAAAGCTGAATTATCTTTTGGGTGATGCTGAACGAGAATGGGCTGCTGAACTAAAGGTCGATCCTTATGGTACTAATATGGTGTTGAGGACCGCGATTTCGAATATGGCAGTAGTTCAGTTTATTGGCAGTTTGCCGGTTGATTTTGCCCTTCCTAGGTATGGCGGTTTGGCAGTGGGTGTTTTAGAAGAAATAGGCGACAAAATCTACGGTCAAGATGCTAAATCACTGGAAGAGGCTAATAGGGTTTGCCTCAACCTCGCTGGTATAAAAGAAAGCGAACTCGACGCTTTTTTTGCGACGGGCTATATGACTCCTACAATGCATGCTATGTATTGCTCTGCGGCGAATAGATTGACTGAGGTAGAAAACGTCAGTCTATTTGTTGATCGGCTGATCCAATCACAATCTTTCGAAGAAAGCCGGTTCCTACTGAGCACTATGAGTTTGATGGCCTGGCATCACAACAAGAAAGGCCCCTTGGCAGCCTTTATGTCGGATGCAGGATTACCCTTTGCTAAAACGGAAGATGGCCATTTACTTGTTATGGTACCCGGTGATTACCTCGTTTGGACTGAAGCAGTGGCATTAAGGTTAGATCAGCTCTCCGAGATTGTTGGCGATGATGCAAGCTTTAAGGGGAAGTCTATTTGGTTGTTAGGTGCTGCTTCCAATCGAGCTTCGAGAGAGCTGGCCAGTCGTAACTGGAATTTGCATGACCGAAGTACAAATGCTGAAATTGAAAGTGTTTTTCAATCTGGTCTTGCAGCAATAGAAAATGCAGAGTAGGAGAAAGTAAAAAATTAGTGAATGGCCATATGTTCCGAGTAACTGTTGCTGCCAAGCTTCGAGTGATCACCTACGTAAACGCCAACTCATTTGGGTGTTAGGTTGAAGAGCAAAATGCAAAAGCGGTAGACAGGCTAGTTGGAATAGGCGATTCTCACGATGAATAAAAAAGCATTTTATAAAGTGTGCAACTTAGGTACCTAATCGTGAGAACGAAATGATGAAAATTGTGTATTGGCTAATTGGATTAGTCGTGACTGTAGCAGTGCTCCCGCTACTTGTTATTTACGGCGCATCGGAGTTAGGCGGTGAAGTAGTAACGCTAGATAGAGTGTTGCCAGATGGTGATGTTAGCCAAGTTAGGATCTGGATCGTTGATCAAAACGATACGTCTTGGATCGAACACGGAGACGTTGATTCTTTTTGGATGGCTCAGCTAGCAAAATCGAAGGACTTAGTCTTGAGTCGAGGAGGTCAAGCCATCACCTATGCCGGTACGCCCGATCCAGATTCTCACGATCTTTATCATCGGCTGAGGCGCGAAAAGTACGGTTGGGCAGACTCGACTGTTGCGTTTTTTAGTGGAAGCAATGCGGAGTGCGAGGGTGTTCCCGTTCGGTTGGAAATGGCGAATTAAGTTGACCTGCAAAGGCTAAATCACGCCGTCTTCTTTATTTGGCAATCGCGTCAGCATGGTCACCGCTCCTGCTAGGAAAAATCCCACTGCCCATATTTGGAATGCATAAACATAGCTGCCGAATGTATCGGTAATGTAGCCGGTGGCAAGCACCCAGAAAGTTGCGGGTGCCAGAAATAGCGTAAACAGGCCGCTGACTCGAGAGAACTTTTCTGAGCCAAAGAGTCTGGACAACAACACTGAGCGAACGGGTTCCATGCCGCCGAAACCAAGCCCGAATAATCCCGCCGCAACCATGATCAGAATATAGCTTTGCGTTGACATAAAGACGATTGTTGACGCGAAATAAGAAGTGATGCCAATCATTACAGTGATCCGGGAGGGAAAGTTATCCATCATCCAGCCAAAAAGTATCTTGCCAATGATCGCGAACACACCGGCAACACTCAATACGTAGGCCGCATCATAAAGATCAAAGTCGAGCTCTGTTGTGAGGTAGCTGGGCAAATGGGTAATCATCGCACTGTAGACACCTCCCATCAGTGTGAATGTCAGCACGATACTCCAGAACGATTTTGACCTGAGGAACTCGGAGTACACCTGCCGTCCGGTCTGACTCGGAGGCGCTTGGAGCAATATCGGTTGCAGTTCATCGCCATCAGGCGCTTGGCCAACATCAGAAGGCTTTTGTTTTATCACGATCAACGAGAGTGGCACGACAACCACTATCAGAACCGCCACATAGAGTAAGTAAGTCGTCCGCCAACCGACGGTACTCGCTAGATACGTTGTGATTGTTGGCACCACAATACCCGCGACCGAAATACCCATGATCGCTATTCCTAAGGCCAGCCCTCGGTTGCGAACAAACCAGTTCACCATCAATTTCGAATGCACTAAAGGGCCGACACAGACCCAACCGATACCCTGAAAAACCACAAGGACCGCAAAGAATGCCCAATAGCTATCAACGTGTTGTAATAGGAAATAGCCTAATGCGAGCCAGAAAGCGCCAAACACAACAACATACTTAACGGGGTATCGGTCGATAACGTAACCCATAAAGGGTGAAATGCAACTCCCTATAAATAATGTGAAAGTAATCACGCTGGATATTTCTGTTCGGGATACGTCGAATTCTTCCATCCAATAGGGAAAGAAAATGCCCCGCGAATGCAGAAAGAAACTAGAGGCCAAGAAGAGTATAAAAAACGAGTAACCGGCAAGCCCGTAGCCAGAAAAAGGCCTGCTTGAGTCTTCTTTTGTCGTAGCGCCTTCCGACATATTTGCTTTTTCCTCGCCAATTGATTTTTTACCATAACATTCGATGTTAACTTCGCTGAACTATTTCAGGCACCATTTAGCTCGCTGGTACAACGGCTAGCAGTCAAAAGCCCACTTGCTGCCGCGGTAGCGCAAAGATGATACTGTGAACCAATCTCAAAGCTTGAAATATCACCACAATGCTCCGACCCTATTTGTTGGGAGCCTTAATGCCGCAGGTCGGTTTCAAAGGTGGAATTAAAGTGTGGGATATTGCGTGCGTATGTCACCAATTTTCATGGATTGAGCAAGCGTGTTATCTTAGATATTCAGTAAGTTCGTTTGGATGTTTAGGTAACCCCTAGTTAATTCCGATAATAATAATCAACGGGAAAAAATCATGACACCTAAACCAGCTTTGTCGGAACTCCCGATTAAGCTTGCGAAGACCGGTTTTTATAGGGGGTTTAGTGTCGACGTGACCGTTGTCAGTAAAATCATTATCAGTGCCCTTGTCGTTTGGGCGATCTTCTGGCCGGTCCAGGCGGGCGAGACACTGGGCGATTGGAACACACTTATTCTGGCAAATTTCGCAGGTTGGTACATCTGGGTTGTCGCCCTTTTTGTCATTGTTTGTA
>JBLHWY010000151.1:0-15608 GCA_047629195.1 Candidatus Azotimanducaceae bacterium | reverse complement strand
TCGCAATAACATGATCAATCACATCTGGGCCGGTAAAGGTCGCAGATTCAGTGGTCTGAATATTAAAAGTATCGAAGGTATGCAGCAGATTAGCTCCATTCGTGATCCCCTGCGATGCATCAATCATCATTTGTCCCGATTGGGTACTGCCATCTGAAAATACAATTTCTGCCTGCGCTGGCGACATGATGATTTGAGAAGTGACTGCAATAACTAATGTCCTAATCGTGATTGCTTTACAAATACTGACGGCGAAGTTTTTCTTAAAACACATAGCTTACTCCCACGTGCAAACCATCGTCTTGCAAGGTGTCATCCTGTTTTTGCTCTTCTTCCAATCGGCTTGCCCATTCCAGCAAAAAACTGAACCCCTCAAATTGATAATGCATGCCAATTCCAACACTGCTCAGACTGACAGATTGACGAACGTTAGACTGCTCGATGGCATTTTTGCCTTCGCCTGCATCATAAAAAGGAAAAATCACGAAGCGACTTTCACCCTCTTGATAAATAGGTATATCTAGCTGGGCTCTAAACTCCCAGGCCTCGTCACGCAAAACCTGATTTTCCCGAAAGCCGCGAATAGATTGATGACCTCCTAGCGGAAGACGTTCAAAAGCTTGCAACGTGTCCGAAGTAAATTGACTGTTAAAAGATAGGCTTAAGGTCCAGTCATGAGCAGCACGGGCAAACAAACGGACATAGCTCAACTGGAGCTGCATCAGGTCGAATTCACCATCCGGCAACCCATTCGGCAGTATCGTTGCATCCAGTGCATCGAGGCCATGACGCCAACTCACTCGGCCAGAAAACGCTTGCTGCCGGGAACGATGCTCAAATGCCAAAGACGCACTCACTATTGCCGCATTACTGGCACCATCAAGCGAGCCTTGCGTAAAGTCAAAAGGCATGCCGAACAATGATGTTGTACTTTGCTTTTGTTCCAGCCCCAGTTGCAGGCTCAGGGCGCGAGTCAATGAATCGATGAAAGCTGTTTTTATAGAAAAACCGGTAGTATCTGTTTCACTTTCAAGTTCAATCGCATCGAAAGGTGCTTCCACCACAATGGTGTCGCCCTTACTATAGAAAACTGCGATTCGTGAACGCAGCGCATGTACAGGAAAGCTGTAGTAGATGCTGCCGCTATCCAGACCTTCTGTGTGGTTTAGCCCAAAACTCAGTTCATCGCTGTGTCCAGTCAGGTTGATGTGAGCCAGCGCAATCTGAAATTGCTCAGCGCCGACACTGGGGGAACGATAATTATTCGCTTTAACAGCGATAGAAAACGCATCAGCTTCCACCACCTCAAGATTCAGCACAGACTTAGTTCCATCGGAACCCGGTATCAAGCGACCTTTCACCGCCTCAATCGCATCGTCCCTTTCCAGCCTGTTGAATGCACCCTGGAGGTCATTAATATTCAAGGGCAAACCCACTTCAGCTCGAATCAGCCTCTCGACATGGCTAAGACTTAAGCGCCCCTCGGTAGTCACGTTGATCTTATCGAGTTCACCTTCTACAGCTTGCAGACGAACAAGTTCAGACTTTGTCTGAGCAGGGAACATAACCCCACTGTTTAAAAAGCCTTTCTCGCGGTACAAGCTGTTCAACTGGTTAATGATCGCTGCAATCTGTTCTGCTTCAATCTCACCACCCTGATAGGCGTCAAGCACAGCTGAAACCTCTTGCCCTGTAAGTGCAGTGATGCCATCAACTTTGATCGTGTCGGCGGTTGCCATTTTGGAAAAGAGCACGATCGCGAATACTAGTATGATTAAATTCTTCATCATCGGCTCCTTACAACCAGTTGCCAATCAGGAGAAAAGGACTCCAGGAATTAGGGTGTTTAAATAGGGGGTTATTGATCAGTTTGAGTTGAGCCGTACGCAGCGCCGCAGACTTGGACTGCCCGTTTTGCAGATTGCGGTAGAAATCTACCATCAGTAGCGAGGTACCTTCATCACTGATAGGCCACAAAGATGCGATGGTGCTTCTAGCGCCCGCTTTCAGAGAAACCCCAGCCAAGCCAAGCGCTGCCCTGTCGTTACCGGCAGCGGTTTCACAGGCACTCAGCACCAGTAGATCAAGAGGATTACCGAGAAAACGTCTGGCGCCAATCGTATCCTGTAATTTGTCGAGCGTTAACTTGTCTTCATAAGCCAACAGAAAAGAATTAGCGGCCTCACCCTGGAAAACACCATGGGTTGCCAGATGAATCATATTGTAATCACCTTCGCTCATACTTTTTTCCACCTCAGCAAGGGTGAAGTTTTGATTCATCATCACATCGCCACCGAGCTGAGCGTTGATTGCGTCGACTTCAGCTCTAACCCCTGGGAGTTCGACAAAACCTTGCACTGAATCGGAAATGCCACCAATAAGCGGCTTAACTTTTTCTGTCACTGGCTGATGAGGGTCTGTCAGCGTCAAGCCAAGGGTGGTTGCAATTTCATACTGCTCAACCAAATATTGTGAACCATCATAAAGCGCAGACATTGGTATCATTCGTAATTGCGCCGCTGGCACAAATACGATTCGACGTATGTTTTCAGCTTCAAGTGCCTTTGCGATTGGCTTGATCAGCACATCATAGAGCTCTGCACCGGTTTCCTGAATTTCTTCTGTGGTGGCGTTGCCATCACCCTGCAAATAGTCTCGGAATTCCTGAACAAGCACCTTCAGTTCGCCAAGCGCGATCCTGCTGACATATTGGTGCATGCCTGTTGGTAATTTGGTCAGTATGACAACCCTGTCCGCCAACAAAATCGGATAAACCACCACCGTATCATTTGCGATATCTGCCAGGCGAGTTGAGACCGCAGGCAGAACACAATCATCATCGAAATAGTCGAGTATTTCAGATTTGTTGAATGCTTCGATCGCACCCTGAACTTTTGCAAGCAACCGCTGACGTTGTGACTCGGAACTTGAAGCCTGCGCTTGCAGCAAAAGCAGATCAATCAGTTCGTTGTAGACAGGTAGTATACGTTCCCTGAAAACCAGATAACTACCCTTCAACAATTCACCCTGTACCAGAGCGAGTGTTTCAATTGCCTGCTCATAGTTTGTGATCGCAGCTTGTCTATCGCCAGTTTTAGCGAGTACACGCCCCAATTGCCATTGCCAAAGGTAGGTCTGCTCGGGAGAATTATTGACTGAAAGCAATATCGCTTCACGAATCTGTTTCTGGGCATTAGTCAGATCGCCCTTGGCCTCGGACAACTTCGCCATGTATCCACGAGCATAACTCAGCGACTTGACGTCACCACTTTCACGGGCTTCCTTGGCACTGTCTTTCAGCAACATCGCTATTTCATCAGCGAAATTCGTATTGTGTCGACTTAACAATAAGGTGCCCGCAAACTGTAGCGCCATATCACAGCGACTTGATGTCAGCACATTGTATTCACTTAAAAAGCCGCTCACTGAACCAGAGATAGTCTGTTCATTGTCTTCAGACCTGACCTCGGTTTTCAGGAAGTAAACCCAGGCCATTGCTCGCTCATAAGGTTTGGATTTTGGCAGGATCTTGAGCAGCTTGTTAAAAGACTGCTTCGCTTCCTTATGAGATTCGGTTTCACCCTGTGTATTCCCCAGTTCAATAAGAATCCCCGGAAGCGCTCCTCTATCAACTTGCTCGGCTATCGACGCAGCGCGCTTTAACACGTCCACTGCATTGCTTCTCGCGCCCAACTGGCGAAATTGCGAGGCGATAGTTCGAAGTGACAACACTGAATCAGTCGAATCCTGAAAGTCGTCAGCTGCAATTATTTTATCCAGCGCTCTTTTTGCAGCGTCCTTATCCCCTCGCTTTAAATAGTCGTCGGCAGTAGAGGCCGCCGACGTTGCCGGGGGCCCAAAGGTCAAGGCACTAATCGCCAGGCAGATAGAGAAGAATTGGACCAATTTCATAATCATTTTACGTCTTTCCTCAATTCAAGCGTGCTCATCACTAACCCGTAAATCAGGGTACTCGACTTAGGAGTGCATAGGCAGGTTTATACTCTGTAAGTCCTCACTCATTCTCGGATGTAACCTCAGCGCGAATCCTATTAAGACAAACGCCGATAGTGATAGCAAAAGTAAGCTGGTTGATAGAATCCGGCAACTATATTCAGTACCAGTTTATGTTAAACTTCAGGGTGCTTTTGTTACACACTCACCGATGAGCAGAACCAATTGAAACTAGCTCATTTAGTACAATACAAACTGTGGCCCAAATATTGAAAATCTGCGTCGTTATCCCAGCATACAAAGTAGAAAAAAAAATTTGTTCAGTCATTGAAAAAATAGACTCGGTCATCGACATGATTTATGTGATCGACGACTTCTGTCCCAACCAATCTGGAAAAACAGTCGAACAACACTGTTCGGATGAGCGTGTTGTTGTGATCTACCACAGCCAGAACCAAGGCGTCGGTGGGGCAATGAAAACTGGCTACGAACGGGGCATTAAGGATGACATGGACATCTTTGTCAAAATCGACGGCGATGGCCAAATGGATCCAACGCTACTCCCCGACTTTCTTCGACCCATCATAGCGGGAGAAGCCGATTACGTTAAAGGGAATCGTTTTTATCATCTCGAATCTCTGGAACAGATGCCGCCAATTAGAAAGGTAGGAAACGCAATTCTCTCTCTAATTAATAAGTTCACCAGCGGCTACTGGGACATTATGGACCCCACAAACGGCTATACCGCAATTCATAGAAAAGCCCTCAAACACCTACCCCTGACAAATATTAGTAACAGGTTTTTTTTTGAAAGCGACATGCTTTTCAGATTAGGAACGATAAGAGCTGTCGTAAAAGACATACCAATGACAGCAATATACGCGGAAGAAGTGAGCAATTTAAGCGTAAGTGCAAGCGCGTTAAGATTTACGCCACTCTATATTAAGTCCTTTTGGAAGAGGATTTTCTACACATACTTTTTGCGAGATTTTAACGTTGCCAGCCTCGAGATAGTTGTTGGCAGTTTATTGTTTTTATTTGGCTTTGTTTTCGGAGCTAGTAATTGGATTTCCGCTTCGTCTGGTGGTGAATTCACCAGCGCAGGCACAGTAATGTTAGCGGCAGTACCGCTAATCTTGGGGTTTCAATTGTTACTCAGCGCACTACACTTCGATATTGGTAATGTGCCTAATCAACCCCTCCAATCAAAACGATAGAAAGTATCTCGACACAAGCGCGTTATTCATATCGAGAGCGACATAAAGCACCCAAATCGAAAACAAGCAGAGTCCCGGAATACTTAAGGCTTGTGACTCCTGTTTAAATGGTTGAACTGAATAAGCTATCGTAAGCCTACGGAGAACCCATCTTCCTATTCTATCTCGGCTCTGGAATGGTCGCCCTTCATTTAAATTTGGAGGTTATTATGAGCAATGCTAAGGGCAAAGATTTCTGGCGCCGACAGGTACAACGCTGCATTCAATCGGAGGCGACACAGACAGCCTATTGCCGTCATCACGGATTGATTATTCACCAGTTTGGAACTGGCACCGCAAGCTACGAAGTCAACCTGCATCCAACTGGTTGCCGGTCGTCGTGAGCAAAGTTCAGGACATCCATTAAAGTTCTGGATATCCACCAACTTTACCTTAGATGGATGTCCAAATTTTTTTTATAGCGTAAGCCAGAGTCAGCGCTTGTTCAATATGAACCCGGGTCATGGCCTTGGCGCTGGGATTGATAAATTCAATCTCATCGAATTCACCATAGCTCTGTCAAAACCAGCCGGTATTCACCTTGCCTTTGTCGGAACGGCTCGCCTTGATTCGCGTTTCAGTTCTAATCACAACAAGCCGTTAGAACCAGTATCTATTTAGCAGCACCTGTAACGTACACATAGTAGATATACCAATCCACAAAGTTACCAGTGAGTTCTTGATCCGACGAAAACGTAAATATTCTTGATCTCCGACGCCTGTTAGTGCTAACAACACAGCAAGAACGGGGATCGTAAAGTATCTTCCCTGCACACCCGATATCGATTGTGCGGGATGCTCCGTTCCGTTAATAAGAAGCGCAAGAAAGATAAGGAAGGAACTTGACAAAGCCACGATCAACAAAATAATTCTCGTCCCTGCGGCGGAGCGTAGCGAACGCCATTGAACACTGAGAAGCGTGAAGAAAACCAGCATCACGGAGACAGCTGAGTAGAACTCAGATCTAAATCTAGTATCCAGCCAGCCAAGTATCCCAATAAAGCTATCCACATAGAACTCGCCTGATGTGGCTATCGTCTTTAAAAAAACTAACATTCCTGCAGAGGGTTGCACTAAATAGAATTCGAGAATTCTAGTTCTCGGTGCCCCACCATCTATTCGCGTACCAATTGATTGGCTAGTCCCAAACAATATCCAACCAACGCAGAGAATGCTGCAAAGTACTACACCTCCCCACATCCAAGGAGTGCGTGACCTATAGGCGATCCATGCAGGCAACAGCATCATAGGAATCATGTACGGTCTTGAGGTCACAACAATAGTGATACAAACGATCAATACACAATAACCAATCTTTCCGTATTCTCTTTTCCAGCTCACATAAATACTGAATGCCAGTAAAGCCAATGCCACGGAAAAGCTATCAATCGTCACAGAGGTTAGTTGGAACATCATCATTGGCAATCCAAGAACCACTAACATAACTGGTGACAGTCTGGAAATGATACATGCTGCAATGATTAGACTCAGCGATATCAACAGGACGGTAAATCTAGCAAGCCGATATGAATCATTCACACTTAAGTGAAGATCTCTCCCTAGCGCAAAAGCTAAGGCCTGGGGCAGATAGATGGGCATCATGTAGGCAGAAGTATCAGTGTGCAGAACAAATTTTTCGCCATCAGACCAACCAATTTGAGTCGAGAGATTATAACTCTCACTGTTGAGACGTTGCCCGTTATGAAACCGTATTTCTCGGAAGTGTCCTGCATATTCCTGTAACGCTGGATCCAAAAAGACACCAGTGGATCCCTCTCCCGACTCAAGGTAGAAATTGCCCCCTGCAACAGAATAGGCACGTTCGACATGTGAAAACTCGTCCGGGGACTGAAATGGTGGAATCAGCACGCTCAGCAGCAAACAGCAGCCAAATAGTATAACGAGAAGTTGGACTTCTTGAGAGTTGCCTTGTAGTGATGATCGCCATCTCTGGTAGGTAAAAACACAAAGAATAACAAATAGCCAGACGAGGCTGCCCGCCAGAAACGGGCTCTTTGGCCACTGATACTCACCGTCAAGCAAGCCAATCTTTATTTCAAGATATGGATCTGAACCTGATATAACAAACTCTAGCGGTTCTGCAGGATCTCTCAGCAGATTGTGCAACGGAGTAATTCGATTAGACGGCTTGTTGAGGTCTATCGGATTTCTACTGGAGCCTGCTTGAATCGTTAGGTTATGAAAGCCCAGTCTGCCACTGCTGGCAAAACCTGGATCAATCCTTAACGTTTGCAGGTCTTTGAGGTCAACGCCGCGCAGCCGAACCAAATACTCATGGCGCCCCTGATGCAAGCTGAATTTACGACTTTTTCCCTCGGTATAAGCCGATTTATCATCGAAAAACAGTTGACCGATGTCAGCATGGCTCATCGATAATTCAAGCCTGAGATCAACTACATGGGCAGAACGACTAATTAGCCACACGGGAATAATCAAAACGAGAACGAAGGTAAGACATATAGCAAATATTATTTCACGCCTTCCTGCAAGAAGGGTGACCAGCCCCATTATCCTAAGTCCCTGATGCTTTCAGTCCGTACATTTGTCACAAT
This sequence comes from Candidatus Azotimanducaceae bacterium, assembly GCA_047629195.1. Classification (GTDB taxonomy): domain Bacteria; phylum Pseudomonadota; class Gammaproteobacteria; order Pseudomonadales; family Azotimanducaceae; genus UBA4582. Next base: position 7,825 of record JBLHWY010000151.1, on the reverse strand, counting down.
TATCAATCCCCGAAATACTCTTATTATAGCGCTAGAGGACTGTGCATCACTACTAAACGGCAGTGTGGGTTCGCTGGTAACCAATTTTCAGTTTTCTAGATAATGTATCGAAACCGATTGGATCGATAGCTTGAACTCTTAACTGAGTATCCACTCCGTAATCCCTTTGATCCCTGATGGAATCATACTATCATCTTCGCCTATTCAATCCGGTGTTTGCGTGAAGAGTAAACAAAACACCGATTTCAATCGACTTCCATATCAAAAATTCGCGGCTAGAATTCTTCTGACAACTAACAAGCTGCAGATGGAGATGTTAGACCAAAAAAATACACACGGGTCTTAGGAGTTTTCATGAGAAATCATCGAGCTTTAGTTTTATTTACCACCGCAGGCATTTTATTTGTCGCGGTAGCTATTGTCACGTTTAACAATATGGATCTATCGCTAATACTAGGTCAATTGACTGTATCCAATGCCTTAGTGAACGTTGGTTTGGCGATTGCTTTCTTTGTCTCATTTGGCATGACGATGCGAGTGAGTTTTCGACAGCAGTACAAGCTGCATCTTGCCCCAAGTGACGTAATAACCCTGCCAATTATGATGCATCTATTCACGTACATTATCCCTATCAAGGGCGGGTTGCTTTTCCAGGTATTCTACATTCGCCATAAGTACAAACTTGAATTGAGCAAATCATTTTCGTTAGGAATTACAACCTTCATGGTAAGCGTTTTTCTGACTGTGGTCATTGGACTAGGGCTGTCGCTTCAACTTCAACTTAATACCGATATCCTGCCGTCTGTATTCGGTATTATCGGTTTTGGTTTGGTCACGTTACCCATTATTTTATGGTTGCTTCCGAAACAAAGTGCGCATTTTGAAGGCACTATCTACAAGCTCTTAAGATTTCTAATTGATCTTAGAAATGAACTACTGAGTCAAATCAAGAATCTCCGCCTTGTCACCGGATTGCTTCTAACAGGCCTTATCTCCATCCTCATTCAGTCGCTCTGGTTTTGGCAGTCTGCCACCGTACTGGGTATTGAAGCCGATTTAAATTTAGTGATTCTAGTTGTGCTGATATTGCGGATCATCCTGTTGGTTCGTTTACTTCCTGGCAACCTTGGAATTCAGGAACTTATGATAGGGGGTGTTTTCTTGATGGCTGGGTTCAGCATCGAAGAAGGCTTGGCGGTTGCGTTGCTGACACGATTGGTCTCCGTTTTCCTGGCAGCAACCATTGGTTTGATAGGTTTATATTCGAATCTTCAATACTATGAGTCGAGAAAGTTATCCGCATTGACCAAGACGGTGGCTAAAACCACGAGTTAAACACCGGCTGCACGTTCCGTTGCATGTGACAGCAGTTATCAGTTACAGGTTAGGACATGAAAAATCCAGCGTTTCATTTCAAAGAGCTGTTGGGATTAGCTCAGAAGGGATTAGAATGCTGTATTATTTACCCATTCTTTTGGAGAAAACATTGAAGCAGCTGATCTTGGAAGCTGTTTTTCGTTCAAAGGTAGATGAGGAGGCAAGCTTTCCCATTGCTTGAAATACGTATCGGTCGCTTCTTCATAAATGCCAACTCACAAACTAAAATCTCTCATGTAGAGGTAGGAATCCTCCCAGACTATGATAGAAACAGATGACTTCATAATCGCTCATGTGCCGAAATGTGGTGGCACAGTGCTGAGTCTGTATTGCGCTGGCAATGAAATTCATCGCCCTCACGACGGATTGTGGGCACTGACGGAAGACGAAAGATCAAAAAAGATCTATGCGCTAACTCGAGGTCCAAAGGCATGGTATCAATCCATGTTTCAATTTTTTGTACAAAGAAAAAACCCATGGTTGGCGGAATTCGGACTTGACTACGTAGCAAACCTGGACAATTTCAAACAGTTTCTTTACAAGGCTACGGTCGCCCCACCTCCGAAACAACATCTGAAAACACCAACAATGGTATCAGTACCATACGATAGTTTTCAGATGATGCGAGAAAGGGAGTACGGATTCTGGTCATTTTGGCACGAGTTTTTGTGTAGTGACGACCTAGCCAACCCAGCAATTGCAAATGATGTTAGCTTCGTGCCGAATGGCCATCCGGCTTTCTTCCCACCTGGTCGTCTCAATGTTTCCAAGCGTCTTGAAATTGAGTGGACTCCTGAAATGCTTGAATTCATCGAAGTCGATAGTAAGATTCAGGACATTGTCCTCCACCAACAAGTTGACCCAGACATGGAAAAGCTCATGAAAATTCGGAAGTGGCCATTAAGTAAAGCCTTTTTCCGCGCACTACATACACGGCTAACTGCTAACTGAGTTGACCACGTAGGTACTAAGCGTTTTCCCTTACGAGGGATTTAAATCGATCGGACCTGTGGGAAGGTCGTAAGCATACGGAGAACCCATCTTCTCTTTTTATTCACGCTTTGGAATGATCGCCTCTCATTTGATTTTGGAGGTTATCATGAGCAACTTTTTGGGTGAAGATTGTTGGCGACGACATATGCAGGGATGCATTGATTCAGAATCGACACAGGCAGCCTATTGCCGCCAACATGGCGTGGTCATCCACCAGTTTGGTACTACGATTAAACAACATATTGCAAGGGCTTTTTAATTATACTGGCTGGTGAGACCGGTTAAGGTATCCTCCGTTGTTGACCCTGATAATATTGCTAGAATCCATGTCGTCCTCTCGCCAATAATGAGTTACTAACGTCTTTCTGGTTTGAGAACGATCAATAATTAGCAGCCCACCGTGGTAACATCTAAGGGCCTGGCAGGGTAGACGGGTTCAGCGGATGCTTACATCGCTATCGTCAAAACCGGTATTGTAAACTACCGATCTTGAACCCCCCTCTACTAGTTCAGCGGGATGTACAGACCGGCTAAGAAGTAAGACAACAAAAAATTAGAACTGTGCTTCCTAAAGCAATGGATATAAGCACAAACCTCCCAAACAGTTAAGTTCTTATGTTTCTCCATGAATTTGAGAACCATCCTGAAACCAACAATACCAGGCCCGAATAAAAATATGCCGTAGACTCCTTAGAACTATCATCTCCGGTATTAGGAACAGAGGTATCATATAGAGCCTCGAACAGATCACGACGATCATCGCAACAAGTGGAGTTGTAAGCACTGGCAGGGACCGTAGCTCAAACCTGGACACCTACTTTGTAAAGACACTCAAAATCGACAAACTGACAGAGAGAGCATCAGTTGTTGTGGAACTAAACTGAAACAACATCATCGGCAAGAACAGCACTCCCCAGACCAACAGACTCGGTCGTTTAATTTCAAACGCTATGAGTAGAATCATTAAAGAGATGAGCAGACAAGCCTTTCGGGCCATCCTGTAATTATCGTCGATCCAAATATTCATATCTCGATCTAACTTTATCGCCAATACCTGAGGCAGGTAGATCACGCTCAAATAGGGCGAGGTAGCAATATGCGCTACACGACTTTCGGCATTGGACCAGGGAATGCTCATTGACCGCTTTTGCTCTGCCAGAGTTATTTTAGTCTCCGGGCGAAAGGAATGGCGTTAAATATAGATTGGTATTCCGAAAGGTTGGGATCGAGTACGCCGTCGAAAACGCCATCTTCTTCGCCAAGAACCCAATCACCGTTAGAAACAAAATAGGCTCTTTCAAAATGCTTGAACTCACCCGGCGACTGGAATGAGGGGGATCAACTGACTAATGACGAGAGACACATCCACAAATTCCTGACTTTTATGATCGACATAGAACGGCACGAGAATCGAACCTATCGCAACGGCAAGTATCAGGAGTAAACGCGTGTTGGCTATAATCCAGGGATGGAAGGGCAATGTCTTTTCATTGAAAATCAAAATAATCTTTTAACCTTTCCTACCGAACAAGGCTCTAAACTTTGCATGATAAGACAAGCCTGTTACTAAGAGCGCAATGCTCCTAATTAACAACCAACCGCCATGACGACCAAGATAGATAAGCCAAAGCAAACCGTAGTTGAGGGGCCTAGAGGCAAGTTCCTTTTGAATCAAAAAGTCATATTTTAATTTCGCCGCAGCATAATCACGATTGACTAAAGCCAGACCGATGTCATAGATCAATATATTAGCGATGATTCCCGTAGCAAGCACTGAATTAACTAGCCTTTTCTTAGTCCCTGACTCATGTGCCCACTCGAGTGTTTTCAATTCCTCCAAATAACGACTCATATCGACGGCATTCTGAACACTTAGATTGTTTTCATGTCTTCGATAACGATAAAGCCTGAGATTGGTGCCGCAAATTGGTAACCCGCACAATAAAACTCTGAACCAATACTCCCAATCCAGAGTTTGAGTCAATTTTTCGTTAAATAAACCCACCATCTTTACCATCGAGACTCTATAAATGACCGAGGGACAGATAATGTAGTCTCCTAATAGTAGCTGGGCATACTCATCTTCAATTGATCGACTAAACGCGACTGATGGCAGAAATCTACCTTGCTTATATGCTTCAATTGAAGAATAGATGGACTCCCCTCTTTCATCCATCGTCAAAGCGCCGCAATGCCCCAGCGCAGCTTTCGGGTAGCGATCCATCAACTTAACCATTTCAGCCAGGTACTCCGGCTCATAGCCGTCATCACAATGCAGTAATGTGAAGAACTCGGTCGTCACCATTTCCATGCCACGATTCCAGTTCCCAGCGATCCCTGCATTGGGTAATTCGAGGATTTCAAGATTCGGTAATTGTTGTTTGTATGATCTCGCGATTTCAACGGAGTTATCGGATGAGCCATCATCAAGAAAGATGCAGCAATATCCCTTGAGTGTTTGCAAAATCAAACTCTCAAAAAGAAATGGCAAAAACCTTTCACCATTAAAGTTGGGTATCAACACGGTCACTCTACTATCCATTCTCCAATCATACTAAGATTCGCCTACAGAAAATATTGGTTAAAACGTGGACGATACAAAAGACATCGCTTATCGAGACAGACTGCAAGGAAAAGAGACCTGGTGGAAACAGCTGCTGGATGTTCAGCGACCCTATCGGGCGAATCTACGACGATTAAAACTCGGACATGTATTAGAGGTAGGTTGTGGCATCGGTCGGAATTTAAAAAATCTACGCACAATAGGTATTGAGGCAGTTGGTGTCGACCATAACCCATACTCTGTAGAGGAAGCCAAACTGCGGGGCTTCAATGCACTCACAGTTGACCAATTTAATTCGAAATACGCCGCCGAAAAAGAACAATTCGATAGCATTCTCGTTTCTCATGTGTTGGAACATATGACGATGAGCGAGGCAATAGATCTTCTTCAGTGTTATCTCCCCTCGTTAAAACAACCGGGACAGGTTGTTATCATAACACCTCAGGAAAGAGGGTTTTCTACGGACCCGACTCATGTAGAATTCATGGACTTCGAGAAACTGGAAGAAATCATGGTAGAAGTCCCACTAACAACTCATCGAAAATACAGTTTTCCATTCCCGAGGTTCTTTGGGAAGCTCTTCACCTATAATGAATTTGTTGTCGTTGCAAAAAGGTAAATAAACCAGGTCCTACATCGTCAAGCTGCCCGTTACATCGCTGGAGGGATAACCACCAAGTTGCTTTGCTGTTCTGCAATTTAGTTATTTGTTGAGGTGCTCTCGATTCACTATATGATCAGCATCAATCTCGGAACAGCGGTTGCTTACCTCTATTCATTTTTTTATAACAAGATTTTTGTATTTGGCGCTTATGACGGGCAGCATATAAAGAAGGGTTCCAAATTACTGGTACTGCAATTGGCATTGGTACTGAGCACCAATTCCATCATGTATCTGTCTGTTTCTATACTGGGGTTTCATTACATGTTGATGATTGTGATCTTAAGCGTCATAAAGGCGAGTCCTGGACATCAAAGGCGAGTCTTGGACATCCAACAACTAGGCAGATAGTGGATGTCCAGAACTAAGGGCGTCCAGAACTAAGGGCGAATCTATCTACTCCGCTCTTGGCCCGGTCCCATCTCGTGTATCTAGGAATCGCTTCGGCGTACTGCCGACAAACGCGTCAGCACCTGTACCGCTAAAGTAACCTGCAATATCAACAATGATGTCTGATGCCACGTTGGTGTAGAAACAGACCTCACCATTGCTGTCTATCGGCGCGATCACGTTGTTAGCAACAACATTACCTACACCGAAGTTCAGGTTAGAGGCCAATGGTCGATCTGCACTGCACGGCCATACCGTAGCAAACCCTGCGCCTTCTGGATTGACGATCGTGACATTCAGCGCGGCAGCGGTAGCTGTGACTGGAATCGTCAACGTGCTGCCACTCGCAGATACTGTTACTGCATGCACGGCAACACTGAGTTGTCCTGCTGGGGTCAATTTACCCTGCTGACCTCCGGTGCCATCTCGTGTATCAACCAGCCGCTTGGGCGTCACGCCGGTAAAGGACGATGGCGTCGATGTCGGTAACCAGCCTGCTAGGTCAACGACGATGTCTGAAGGTGACTGCGTGAAAATACAAACCGTACCATCAGCACTCACTGGCGAGATGACGCCATTAGCCACCACCTGGCCAGCGCTATAATTCACATTTGATGACAACGGTCTTGCCACATCACAGGGATACACCGTAATAAAACCTGCGGATTCTGGATTCACGACCGTCACGTTCAATGCCACAGCATCAATTGTAGCTGGGATTACGGTACTTGAACCAAGGGCGCTGGTTACTTGTAAATTCGTCACGATGATGCTCAGGGGCGCACTCGCGGTAAGTTTGCCTGCCTGAGCACCGGTGCCGTCTCGGGTATCGACTAAACGTTGCGGGGTTGCACCGGTGAAGGCGCTACCCACGAACCAGCCGGCAACATCAACGATCAAATCTGTTTCAGTTAGGGAATATAGGCAAACAGATCCTTGCACACCGACAGAGGCAATCACTCCATTTGGCCTTACATCACCGGCAACAAAGTTAAGGTTAGAGGCTAAAGGTCTAGTCACCCCGCAGGGCCATACGGTGACGAATCCTGCCGAGGAGGGAGATACTGCAGTGACATTAACAGAGACGGCCGTCGCGTCAGTGGGTACGGTTAGGATAGCACCTGAGGCCGAGGTCAGCGTCTTGCCAATCACAGGTAGCGCTATGGTTTGCCCTGCGCCCAGGCGAATGCCGATATCTGCATTGTCGCCGATTCCATCGCCATCTGTATCTAGCGTCTCAGTAGCATCTAGAGGGAATGTATCATCAACATCTGGGGTGCCGTCATTGTCATCGTCGGTATCAGTGTCATCCGGCGTTCCGTCGCCGTCAGAGTCCACAACTGAAATATTTGAGCCTGTAACAGCAAGACTATAACTACCCAAATCAGCAGAACTCGTCGCTGAATTCGCCAGTATTCGGTAGGTACCCATCATGAGAGTCTGGACTATGCGGGCATTAAACTCGGTACCGCTGTCATCGTCCTCTGCCAAAATGACTAGCCCATTGTCCGCGAGGTGAAGAAACGCATCAAAATCTGACGAAGTCATAGATATCGTAATTTCGGTTTGTTCACTTAAAGTAAGCTGGTACTGGTCGACGAAGGATGTATCTGAATTGGCGAGCAAGTCCGCTACCTGGCAATCGTCACTGCCTAGCGATCCTGTCACAGGTATGTTGAGTGTGAGCGTATTGAGCTCGCAAGTTGCTGCTTGCAGCGGAGTAAAATTTACCACCAGCAGAAATATTAGAATGATTCTTAGCACCATACCTTAAGTATAGATAACCAATGGCTAAGCGTTCATTTAACGAGGTACGTTGAATATGAAACGACTCCATAGCA
>JBLHWY010000150.1:0-15707 GCA_047629195.1 Candidatus Azotimanducaceae bacterium | reverse complement strand
TGAGTATAGAACGAAGAATCATTGTGGTTGGCTCCTACCTTTATTGATCAACAAGGGTTCGAATAACCATTCAAGTAGGCTACGTCGGTCCAGTACAATATCTGCTTTTAAAGACATGCCTTCTTTTAGGGCAACGGCCTTACCATAAGCAGATATTGAAGTTGCAGACGGTATGACCTTCGCCAAAAAGAATGCGTCTCTACTTGGTAGTAGTGATTTAGTATCATTTGCTGTGATTGGATGGCTGGATATGAAACTGAGCACACCTGCATAACTGCCAAACTGCTGATAGGGATAGGCGTCATAGAGCAGGTTCACTGTTTGTCCTGGTTCTATAAAACCGATGGCGTGACCGGGTAAATAGAGTTCAGCTTGAAGTTCGCTATGACTTGGTTTAATACTTAAAATGGGACGTTGTGTACCCACCGTTTCACCAGCAGTCAGAAACACCGTCGCAATAGTGCCGGAAATGGGCGCTATTACGGATTGGCCTGTTTCTCGGGTGAGCCTGTTGCGGTTTCTTTTTACAGCTGAAATTTGAATGTCTAATTGCAATAGACTGGCATTGAGTTCCGCCGCTGCTGCTGCTTGTTCGTAAATCAGATTATCTCTGCTACTCGCAACTGAGAGTTTTTGCGCCTTTAATTCTTCTCGCCGTTGACTTGCTAGATTGAAGTGCTCATCAAGGCGGTTCCATTCCAGCTTTGACAAACTACCGGCTTTATAAAGTGCCTGAGTTGTTGTCCTGATGGTTTTAGAACGCTCAACGATGCCTAGCTGACTTTGGAGTTGGTTTTCCAAATGAAGGAGCTGCTGGCTTCGTGCCAGTATCTCTGTTTTTATACGAATCAATTTCTGATCGTTTTGACTGCGCCTGATCGTTTTTGTTTGCACGTGTTGTTGTATGAGTTTTTCGTATTCTTGCCTCGTTGTTGTACCGTCTGCAATCTGATTCGCGAGATTTGAGTGTACTAATGCAAGTACATCGCCTGCATTAACGACATCTCCTGTCTTCACCAAGATCTTTGAGACAACGCCACTTTTTTCGGGGAATACACGTTTTGTCGCGATGCTTGCGATGAGAGTACCGGAGACAGTTTCCTTGCGCGTATATTCCCGCGTGGTTAGAAAGCTAATGCCGAGAATAATGACGGCGCTCAACAAAATTGTAATGGGTGTGAATTTCCTCGGGCGCAATAGTGAAGGACGGCCAATATTTTGTTCGGCATGAAATGCAAGTGCTTCGATCGTAAACAGGTCTGTTGATGGCTCTTTTTGACTCATTGGGTTTCTCCTAACATTTCTGGTACGTGGAACCAATGCTGCCATTGTTCAGGGTTTTTATAGATATAATTGCTGCCTAGATCGCAAAGCTTTTGTGCTGTCGCTATAACTGTTGCTGCTCGAATAGGCTGTTCAAATTGCGCGCGCGATTGTCCTTTGTGGCAGCTTGAGGTAAAGGGTAGAACATCAGCGTGCCCCAGCACTGCCAGTTCCGCGGGTCCCGTCACCATTTGCATAGGATAATCTAGGAAATTCAGCTCTGCTGTTTTACCGTACGAATGAGGTAGGTCGAACAGTGCTGTAACAAAATGTCCTTTCCTCAATGCTCTTATGACGCTAAGCGTGCGCTTATCGCCATGACGGATGACTTTTATGGGTATGTCAGTATCATCAAAATGGGAAAAAACCAGGGACTCAAGTTCTGATGCCTCTTTTCGTCGCAAAACGTATATGTGTCTTGGCGTCGTCAAATGGCTACGAAGCTTGAGTAACGCTAATAAGTAGTCACCCGCATGAAGGCCTGTAAATACGACGCCTCGTTGAGTGGCATTGAGATATTCTGCTATTTGCGGCAGATGTTTAAACGCTATTTGACTAGCAAGCTGCTTTGCTTGAGCAGGTGTCATCTTTGCCAATAAATGCCAAATTTTTTGCGACCGCTTTGCTTCGTTCTTAGTCGCTATGGCGATTTTTGTTGCTCGCTGTTGCGGTTCCCTCAATAACAAGCCGATAATTTGACTCAGTGAGTCAACATAATTATCAGTGCTACAACGCGTGTTTGTTGGTTTGACGAGACTCATCCATTTCAAGACCGACACCTATTTTTATCCGTAGATAGTTGTTCGGATCACTTTGCGTTAAAACGACTTAAGTGCGAAAGGGGTTTTCTCTGAATGACAAGTGGGATATTGACGATGAAAGAAGCTGAGTTAGACTTCCTTCGATAGCTCGATAACTGCCTCATTCATGCGCGTGATTCGTGAGGCTAAGACAGAAATGATGTTGTCCTTGAGCTTTTCTCGAACTGGCAGATCAAGATTATTTAGGGTCGCGCGGTTAACTTCAAAAATAATCGTCGTGACTTCTGCGAAGATCGAAGTTGTACGCATACAGTCTGTAAGGAAGCTCATTTCTCCAAAAATGTCACCGGCTTCTAAAAAAGCGAGTGGCTGGTTGCTGCCCCGGTGTTGAACTGAGACTCGGCCGGACAAGATGATATAAAAAGATTGATCTTTTGCGCCTTGAGCAATAATTCTGTCACCTTTTAATGCCACATGGAAATGGGAGTAGAAGCCCGTTAGAACGTCTTTTTCTTCCTTGTTGAACACGTCGAAGAAATTAACCTTGTTGAGGATTTCCAACGCTTTTGCGGGTGTCACGGGTGCTAATCTTTTCACTGGTTCAGTCTGATTCTCATGCTGGGTTAGATAAATTGTAGACTCGATTGGCAAATAGTCGATCCTAATAGATCGACGGGAACGTTTGAGTTTTGCTTCGCTGGGAAATTCCTGTTAATTTTCTGGGTAAGGAAATCATTCAAATAGGAATACAAGTGAGCTTAAGTATTAACAAAGATGGAATATTAGCAGGTCAGGTTGCAGTGATTACTGGCGCCAGTCGTGGTATTGGCGAGGCGATAGCAATTCGTTACGCAATGGAGGGTGCCAAGGTTGTCGTTTCCGCGAGAACTGTGGAAGAAGGCGATCATTCCTTGGCGGGCAGCATAAATGGCGTTGTCGCCCGTATTCGTGCCGCAGGTGGCGAGGCGCACGCTATTAGGTGTGATCTTTCCATAGAAGAGCACCGGATTAATCTCGTCAAAGAGACTGAGAAGGTTTTTGGTTCTATTGATATTCTTGTCAACAACGCTGCCGTCACCTATTTCACGCCGGTTGAGAAATTCCAACAGAAACATTATGACCTGATGCTAAACGTTCAGGTCTACGCACCATTTCATTTAGCACAGCTCATCTTGCCTGCGATGAAAGCAAAAGGCGCTGGACGCATTTTGAATATCTCCTCACATGCCGCGATTCATCCGGCTAAAGATCAGGGGGGCAGGGGAAGTACCGTGTACGGAATGTGTAAGGCGGCGCTGGAACGTTTCACAACCGGATTAGCATCAGAGGTTTATGAAGACGGGATTGCTGTCAACGTCATTTCACCGGGTCTTGTCGCCACACCAGGCGTTGTACACCATAAACTCATCACTGAAGATACGCCGGAAGAGCGGATTACACCCGTTGAGCATATGGCTGAAGCTTGCTTGAGGCTAGTTCATGGTGATTCTAAAGAAACCACGGGGATGATTACTTACGCTGTCGATATGATCGCGGACTATAATCTGACACCAGCGGAGCTAATCGCCTAAGTTAGTTGAAGTGCATTGCTATCCCGATCTCTGTCGTTGTGGCTAAGGGGTATCGCCAAGGTCATGACAAAAGCTAGAGATATGATGTAGCGCCTATTTGTGACTGCTCAAAGGGTGTTAGCTGGTAAACGTAGTAGTTTAGCCAATTTGCGAACAGTAAATTACCATGGCTTTTCCAGGTCACTATTGGTTGTCTGGAAGGGTCATCGTTCGGGAAATAGTTCTCTGGTACTGGCGGATTATGACCGACTGAGATATCCCGTTCGTATTCTGTTTTAAGACTTAGCGGTTCATATTCTGCGTGTCCGGTGACAAATAATTCTCTCCCGTCTTTTCGAGCGACGATGTAGGGGCCGGCGACGTCAGATACAGCAATAAGCTCCAGTTCATCACGCTTTACAATTTCATCCATAGGAACTTCAGCGTAGCGGGAATGAGGAGCGTCAAAGGCATCGTCGAAACCTCGAATGATTGGGGCCAAGGGCGATACCACGTGATGTCTGTAAACGCCGGATATTTTCTGTGCGAGCACACGCTTGGATATACCATAGTGGTGATACATCGCCGCCTGTACACCCCAGCATAAGTACATTACTGATGTTACGTGGCTTTTAGTCCAGTCCATGATTTCAGTGAGTTCCGGCCAAAACAGAACATCTGAAAATGGCACTTGACCGAGCGGGGCGCCAGTAATAATCATACCGTCGTATTTTTCACCTTTTACCTCGTTGAAGGTTTTGTAAAAAGATTTCATATGCTCGATAGGGGTGTTCTTGGATTTCTTTTCACCAATATGCATCAATTCGATATTTACTTGCAGCGGCGAGTTTGAAAGCATCCGCATCAGATGGATTTCTGTCTCTATTTTTTTTGGCATCAAATTCAAAAGCAACACCCGCAAAGGTCTGATGTCCTGGTGTGCAGCGAAACTATCGGACATGCAGAAGATATTCTCGTCTTGTAATATTTTTGCAGCTGGTAATTCGTCTGGTATTCGTAGGGGCACATCTCACCTCGTATTGAGCAAAAAAAAACCTGTTTAGCTGACAGCTAAAGCAGGTTTCAACTCTTTAGCTGTATTTTTATAGCGCCCGCAATCTGAACTCAAATCGGCGCTTCTAACTTGATACTATTATAACGCTGGCGTGTCATAGGTCAATCAGGAAAAGCATCGTCGCCATATCGTGCTTGCAAACGCTTCATACCGCCTATCCAACGATCATAATCACTGGTTTTTCGTTGCATATATGTGAGTACTTCGGGGTGAGGGAGGATCAAGAAGCGTTCGTCTTTGATCGATTCGACAACCGTATTGCAAAGTTCTTCCGGTTCCATCATGCCATCAACACCGGCTACACCACCAGCTTCCGTATTCGCTGTCATGGCTGTATTTACTGCCTGAGGGCAAAGAACTGACGTTATAATGCCTCGGTCGCCATATGTAATAGCAAGCCATTCTGCGAACCCAACTGCTGCATGTTTTGTTACAGCGTAGGGCGCAGAACCAATTTGAGTTAACAACCCTGCTGCCGATGCGGTGTTGAGAATATACCCTTCGCCCCGGGTCAGCATTGCGGGAAGAGCCGCTCTGGCGGCGTATACGTGAGCCATCACGTTGATTTCCCAGATTCTTTGCCAGTCTTCGTTGGGTGTCTCTGGACCAATACCAACGCCGATGCCCGCGTTATTACATAATAGATCGATGTGACCATAGTCAGATTCAGCAGTGCGTATAAGGTTTAGGACATCAGCTTCTTTGGAAACATCAGTTGTTATGGCTCTAGCGCCAATATCTGCTGCCACAGCCTTCAATACATCTCCATTGATGTCGGCTATCACGACTTGCGCAGCACCTTCGTGAATGAAACGTTCCGCCATAGCTCTACCAATTCCGCTCGCGCCACCGGTGATGACAATGTTCTTACTCTTCAGATCCATCTAAAACTCCTGAACAAAATACGATACGATGTCATAATTGCGGCTTAAGATGAAGTCTCACCCACGGGAAAAATCAGATTTGTAGCGGTAGACGCGACGACTAGTAAGGTTAGACGCGAATATGGGTTCAAAGCGCGGTTCCTAAAGATAAGTCGAGTTTGTGATTGCATCATAGATGAAATAAGGGGATTATTTGGAACTCCGAGTTTGTACTACTCAATAAGAATTATTCATGACAGTAAACTCAGACGGATATTTAGAAGAGAATTCAAAAGAGAATTCAGGTGCCCACTCAGCGGATTCTTCGAGTGAGTCTCCGAATGGGAGTTCAGAAGAGATTCTGTTTGACTTCGATGAAACTTCCCATTGCATCTACCTCAGCGCGCGTGCGCGCGAAATATTCGGTGAGTCTCAGGGTAAGCATATCAATGATACTTTTTCAGAGTTTCCTGAGATATTGGAAAACTACGCGCGTATTTTAGGCGGCCGCCAACTCGTTTATTTCGAAATTTCTAAGCTGCATAGTTGGGAAATGCAGGCAATGAAGGATGATGACGGTGAGTATGCCGGTGCGATTATCAAAGCTGAGATTCTAAAACCTGCCCGAGCGCAACTTCCATCCAAACTGGTGCCTTCGACCTGGCGTTATGACCTTACCAAAGATGAATTATCCCTCGATAAGACCCTGAGGGCGGTACTGGGTTTTGATTCAGTATCTTTGCATGTATTTCATGCAACCGATGAGCGCACCCGAGAAACGACCAGCGAGCTTCGCAAAGCCTTTCGATGTCTCATCCTCCATCGCGGAGATTTCTTTTTAAGAGAGTTTAGTTTCCGCGATATTCAGGGCAAGGATCGCTGGTTCTCAATCAGAGGGCAGGTCTCAAATATCGACGCAAAAGGACATGTCATCGTTTTGAACGGTTCGATAGAAGACATATCTGATCGCGTTGAGTTGCAGATGAGTCGTCAAAGAGATGAAGCAAATTTACTGCGTGTTCAGAAAATGGAAGCCATTGGTGAGTTAGTAGGTGGTATCGCACATGACTTTAACAACATTCTGACGAGCGTACTGGGCTACACCGAATTGGCATTAATGGAAGTAGAGCCAGAAGATTTAAAGCTCACCACCTATTTGAACGAAGTATTTCAAGGTGGTAAGCGGGCCCGCGAGCTTGTGTCAAAAATGCTGACGTTCAGTAGAGCCGATCAAGTTCAACCACAGAACCTGGATCTAATGCATGAAGTCAAAGATGTTGTAAAAATGCTTCGTGCATCTCTGCCTTCTTCCATTGAGATCCGCATAGATATTGAAGAAGGCTTGCCAGAAATTTTCATGGACCGGTCATTTCTCCAACAAATTATTATGAACGTCTGCATCAACTCACGTGATGCAATGCAAGAGACGGGTACAATATTTATCCGAGGACATTCGAGATTTATTGACAGAGTTCATTGCTCTTCCTGTCATACCGATTTCTCAGGAGAGCATGTTGAGCTTTCGATTGAAGATACTGGGCCGGGTGTTCCAGGACACTTAGTAGAACGAATTTTCGAACCCTATGTTTCTACCAAAGACGCAGTATCTGGCATGGGCCTGGCAATGGTTCACGGTATTATGCACCGGCAAGGTGGCCATGTCAGAGTTGATTCATTGGTTGGTGACGGCACTGAAATCCGATTCTTTCTCAAACCTGCCCAACAAATTTGGTCTCCTGGGCCCGACCAGCCAAATCTCGATATTCAGAAAAACTCTAATAATCGAGAAAAACATATACTCGTTATCGATGACGAGGTTTCATTGGCTTACTATCTACGTGAATTGTTACACAGAAAAGGGTACGAGGTCAGCGTTGCTTCAGATAGCCACGAAGCCTGGGATTTATTTAGCGCAAATCCGGACAAATTTGACTTGGTAGTCACAGACCAGACGATGCCTGGGTTAAGTGGGGTTCAACTTGCCGCTAAGATGTTAACGCTAAGGGAAGATCTTCCCATCATCCTTTGTACAGGCTATAGCGACGTTGTTGATGAGGACAATATTAGCCAATACGGCATCAAAGGATTTATGCCGAAACCGATAGATAGCCGTGAGCTTTTGCGGAACATACAGGAATTGCTTTAGTCGGGTTTGCGCGCTGTTTTTTTTCAGCGCTATCTTGATAAGAATTCACCCTTCGCCCCACGACTCTGCCGCCAACGGCTCTTTATCCCAATGAGCGTGCAGCTTCATCGATGATGTCAAAAATATTGTCAATCTCTGCTTTCGAAATAATCAACGGGGGTGAAAGCACAATACTATCTCCGATATTTCGCCCCCAAAGCCCTAGTTCATAACATCGCTTCGCGATCTCTGCACCTCGTTGACCCGCTGCGCCGGGGCGGCTTGAGAATTCAATCGCGCCGATAAGTGCATGGCACCTGATGTCTATGACATTTGGTGTATCTTTCAAACGCATCGCAGCGTTATTCCAGTAGTCTTGTAATGCTGACGCTCGATCAAACAAACCCTCTCTTTCAAAAATGTCGAGAGTAGCATTCCCAGCGGCACAAGCGACCGGGTGCCCCGAGTAGGTGTATCCGTGATTTAATTCGACACCAGGATCGTCCACCGCCATAAAGGCTTTGTAAATATCCTCGCTAACAAATACTGCCCCCATCGGGATAGTTGCATTAGTAATACCTTTCGCTGTCGCTATGATATCTGGCACGACACCAAAGCGTTCAGCGGCACAGGTTGCGCCAAGACGACCAAAGCCAGTAATGACTTCATCAAAAATAAGTAAAATGCCATTTTCAGTACAAATTTCACGCAATCGCTGAAGGTAACCCACAGGGGGTAAAATAACGCCGCCAGCACCTGCAACAGGTTCGACGATAACAGCCGCGATACTTTCTGCGCCATGCAGTTCAACAAGGCGCTGCAGATCCTCGGCGAATTCTACTCCATGTGGAGGTAATCCCATTGAGAACGCATTTCTTTCTATGTCTAGCGTATGGCGTATGTGATCGGTCCCGGGTAGTAACATGCCGAATGAATTTCTGTTTTTAACCAAACCACCAACTGAAACACCGCCGAAACCCATGCCGTGATAGCCTTTCTCTCGTCCGATAAGACGCTGTCTTGCGCCTTCACCGATGACTTTTTGATAAGCCAAGGCGATTTTTAACGCTGTATCCACCGACTCAGAGCCTGAGTTGGTAAAAAATACGTGGTTCAGTGGATCTGGAAAATGTTTGACTAATCTGTTTGCAAATTTAAAAGCATGAGGATGGCCTGAATTGAAAGAATGTGCAAAATCCAAGGAGCTCAGCTGCTCTTGAACTGCATTGTTGATTTCTTCGCGATAGTGTCCTGCATTGACGCACCAAAGACCTGCGGAACCGTCGAGTGTCTTGTGATCATTACTATCGAAGTAATGCATGCCTCTTGCAGAAACGATGAACCTGGGGTTCTCCTTGAATTGCCTATTCGGTGTAAAAGGCATCCAGTAGCTATCGAGGTCTTCGGGCACCAGATTATGATTCAAATTGTTTTTTGATTCGCTCATGGTCTCAGCTCCAGTATATTCTCGGGTGATTCTACAACATGCTTTGCACCAGCGTCTTGCAATTCCTTGCGAGTTCTAAACCCCCAGAGTACACCGATCGCGTCCATGCCACTTTTGTTTGCTGTTTCAATATCCATCGACGTGTCGCCTACGAAAGCGATTTCATTGCAAGGTATTCCCCATTGCGAAGCGATCCTTTTTGCACCCGTTGGGTCTGGCTTGTGCGGAGTCTTCGCTGAAAAACCGACAACGGGGTCAAACTGAAAATCAGGAAAAAAATGAGTCATGCATGACTGGGTGAACATCTGATCTTTATTGGAAAGTACCGCCATTTTTATATTTCTTCGGGCCAACGACGTCAATAAATCAACAATTCCAGTATAAGGTGCGGTTTGGTCTTTCCAAGTTCGCAGATAATCTTCACGCTGGGTCACCAACAATTGTTCAATAATGGCAGGCTTTCTTGCATGTTTTGGTAAGCATCTTTCAACACACTTAGCAGCACCATCACCGATGAAATACCGATAAGCATCAGCCTCATGTGTGGGGTAACCATGGTGGGATAATACCCTGTTATAGCAGCATGCAAGACTTTCAAGTGTGTCGAGTAGGGTACCATCGAGATCGAATATGTAGGCTTTGTAATCTAATAAGGTATTCAATAGTCTTTCCGAGTTGAGTCTAGCGATGAATCTATCAGGTCCCGCTTCTTACAGCTGGTTTGGTTTTAACTGATATACATTTAATCGATATGTGGTTCAAACAGTATAGAGTTCAACCTTTATATGTTCTAACCATTATTGTACGGCTCTATAATAGAAATATGGCCCGCTTGATCAGCAACACGTTGCAACCACCGATTGATTGAAGGGTACAATGATAGGTCAAAACCACCTTCATTAGCGACATGAGTGTAAGCGTAGAGTGCGATGTCTGCGATCGAGTATGTTTCGTTTACAAAGAAATGATGTCTGCTCAAATGTGCTTCCATTACATCTAGCGCGACATAGCCACCAGGCTTTTTATCCAGAATTTGTTTAGCATACATCGCAGGTTGCTTTAACAAGGAAATCCAGAATCTGGAGGTGGCAATGTACGGTTCATGGCTATATTGCTCAAATGACATCCATTGTAATATTTGCGCCTGATGTAACTTGTTATCAGTGGGAAAATAATTTGTACCCACTGCCAAATAGTAGAGAATAGCGGTAGATTCTGCCAGATAAGTTGTGTCGTTTATCTCGAAAGTTGGCGTTTTACCATTAGCATTCTTCTTCAGAAAAGCTTCCGTCCTGCTCTCACCATTAATGATATTCGTCTCGATCATCTCGCAAGGAAGGTTAAGATGGCTGAGGAGTAATCTGACCTTATAACAGTTGCCAGAATCCTGCATTTGAAATAGTTTATACATGATGTTCCCCCTTCTGGTATCTACTTTTCTAATGTTCAGTATCGGCATCTAAATCTAAATCGGCATCTAAATCGACATCTGAATCGACATCTAAATCGACAATGGATAAGATTTTCGCCAATTGGTTTCTTAGCTGAAAATCTTCATCTAACAAATCAGCCATGCCATAGTGTTTCTTAACCAATTCGGAAATTCCCGGCGCTAACAAAGCCTTTTCGTTTGTACCGGTGTTTTCTTCGGGTATGACATAGTACGCAAGCCGCTCAACGACCCGACGAGTAATGAGACGTTCTACTTGTAATAACTTGATTTCTAATTGTTTCGAAATAGCAGGGTTGACTCCTGCTCTAGCTTCGATTGCTTTGACCGAATCAATCTCAATCGCAATTTCTGCCAGTTGTAATTTTTCCGTCTCATCATCGCCGTCGAAAAGTGAGCGAAGTAGGCTAAACGAATCTGAAAGTAAAGCTGTTGATCTTTCTGTCTTCAAGTCGTTACTCCTGTTCTCTGATACCCACTCACTTTCTGTAAATGACAACCGTACCTGCGAGTTTGTCATGCCACCCTTGCTTCTTAGCATCGAAGGCAATCCATATAAAACCAAGCCCAAAAAATGCGACGCTAACAAAGTAGCCAAGGTAGCGGATCAGCAGTTGGCCAAAGCTCGCTTTCTGGCCCATATTGTTAACAATATATGCGCGAAAGACGACTTTCCCCAAACTGGATCGAATGAAGCTCCATAGCAGTAAAAATAGCAGTGCTGTTAACAACGCATCTAACCCCATGCGTGGTAATAGGTCTGGTAACATTGCTATAAGCTCGTCTTGGTTAGCTAGATTTACGGTCGATATATCAACTGAAACTGGAATAAATAGTGCAACGAAATAGAGCAAAACCAGGACCACAATGCTATCTAATATAAATGCTAAAAATCTTATCCAGAATCCCACGTATGACAGTGGGTTCAATGTTTGATCATTCATTATTACACTACCTTTATTTGTGGTCGGCAAAACATTCACTTTCCTTCTTCGCCAAAGCGAGTTAACTTGAAGTCGCTAGGGTAGGGTGTTTATGCATGTCAGGCAAATCTAAAAAACTCGTTGTGGCAACCTCAAGCAGTGCCTTATTCGATCTATCGAAGGGCGACGAGGTATATCGAAAGGAGGGTGTTGCCGCTTATTCCGATTATCAAATAGCCAGAGAACACGAACCTTTGGACCCTGGCGACGCATTCTATTTGGTTCGAAAGCTTCTGCAAATAAATACTTTCTTGGGCATTGAGGATCGAGTCGAAGTCATTTTACTTTCCCGAAATACCGCGGACACAGGCTTGCGGGTGTTTAACTCTATTGCGCATCATCAGTTGGCTATTAAGCGCGCTGCCTTTACAGGTGGTAGCGCACCTTACCGATATATGGCGCCATTCCATTGCGATCTTTTTCTGTCGACTCACGCGAACGATGTGGCTGCGGCGCTTAACATTGGTGTGGCCGCTGCGAGCATCTTACCTTCAGCTAAATCTAAAGTTGAATCCGAGATATTGAAGTTCGCATTTGATGGCGATGCAGTACTTTTTTCTGACGAAGCTGAGCGATTATTTCAAACTTCTGGTTTGGCCGCATTTGCCGAAAGTGAACGGGCTTCTGCGGATAAGCCATTGGGAGGAGGACCGTTTAAGTCTTTTCTTTCAGCATTGCACGATTTACAAAAGGAGTTTTCTTCTGAGGATTGTCCGATACGCACAGCGCTCGTAACCGCTCGTGCAGCGCCTTCACATGAGAGAGTCATAAAAACGCTGCGAGATTGGGATATTCGGCTAGATGAATCGCTGTTCTTAGGTGGGATGCCAAAGGCTGAGTTTCTTCAGGCATACGGTACTGATGTTTTTTTCGATGATCAAGCCGAGCACTGTCAGCTTGCGAAAGAGGTTGCGCCTACTGGACATGTGCCTCATGGAGTGATTAACAGTAAGTAAGATTACTGATTTGCCGTCTATAATCATTTTTTGTATTCCATGTGCAGCAAGACAAAACTGACAATAACAATAGTACATATCGCTGTTAAAGTTTAAGTATGTTGCCGAAGTTGAAAGATTGACACAAACTAAATATGCATTTCGGGTATAGTTACGTTAATTTTTAGATCAATATTGAATATCATTTCACATGTGATGATATAGTTCTTTTCTCTGAACCCAGCATCACAGTGAATCCACAGTACCGCTAACAATGGATGGTCAATGGTGAATATTTCATGAAGCTTCAACAACTAAGATATATTTGGGAAGTTGCCCATCACGATTTAAACGTATCGGCAACTGCGCAAAGCCTATATACATCGCAGCCCGGAATCAGCAAACAAATCAAGCTGCTAGAAGATGAACTGGGTGTAGAGGTTTTTGCCCGTAGCGGTAAACACTTGACTCGGATAACACCAGCCGGTGAAACAATCATTGAAAAAGCCGGTGAGATACTGCGCAAAGTTGAGAGTATTAAGCAGGTTGCACAGGAATTCAGCAATGAGAAGAAGGGTAGTCTCTCGATTGCAACGACTCACACTCAGGCGCGATATGCTTTACCCGATGTTATTGGACGGTTTATCGAAAAATACCCGGAAGTTTCCCTGCATATGCATCAAGGAAGCCCAATACAGATAGCTGAAATGGCAGCGGATGGGGCAGTTGATTTCGCGATAGCGACCGAAGGACTTGAGCTGTTTGGTGATTTAGTCATGATGCCCTGCTACAACTGGAACCGTTGTATCCTCGTGCCAAAGGATCATCCACTCGCTAATATTAAAGAGTTGACGCTTGAGCAAGTCTCAGAGCACCCTCTCGTGACCTATGTTTTTGGTTTCACAGGTCGCTCTAAGCTTGATGAGGCCTTTATACAACTGGGCTTAGTACCCAAAGTAGTATTCACTGCGACCGATGCAGATGTCATCAAGACTTATGTGAGGCTTGGTCTTGGCATAGGTATTGTCGCTCACATGGCTTTTGATCCAGTAAAGGACGCAGACCTTGTTGCTATTGATGCGAGTCACCTGTTTGAGCCAAGCACAACTGTGATCGGATGTAGAAGAGGAACTTTTCTACGAGGATATATGTACGAATTTGTTGAACTATTTGCACCTCACCTGAATCGAGAAATGGTTGACCAGGCCTTTGAGAAGAATAATCGTACAGAAATGGACGCATTGTTCCAAACGCTTGAATTGCCAGAAAAGTAGCTTCTTGATTGAATTGATTTGGTTTTTTAGCCTTCAGCGAGCAGATGTCAAGCGCTCTACCAACGAGGCCGCAGAGTCTTTTGTGGTTGTTTTTCGGTTTAATTCACATAAAAAATTTCACTGATATGCAAAAAAAGCTTAAAAACAAGGGTTTTTTGGTTTCCCGTGAAACATCTTTGATTAAACAACCTGTTTTATAGTCTTATACTAGGATTTTTATGGATATTGTTTGTTTGGATATGGAGGGAGTTCTTGTCCCTGAAATTTGGATCGAATTCGCTGAGAAAACGGGCATACAAGCCCTTAAAGCCACAACACGCGACATACCTGACTACGATGTGCTGATGCAGCAGCGGCTCGGAATTCTAGCGGAGCACAAGTTAAAATTGGATGATATTCAGGAAGTTATTGCAACACTCAGTCCGCTGGAAGGTGCGGTTGAATTCTTGGACAGTCTAAGAGAACAATATCAACTTGTTATTCTATCAGACACATTTTACGAATTTGCAAAGCCGTTGGTAGAACAAATGAAATGGCCTACCATTTTCTGTCACAAGTTACGGGTCGGTGATGATGGATCAGTAACAGATTACAAAATTCGGCAGAAAGATCCTAAGCGTATGTCCGTACGATCCCTAAAGAGCTTGAACTTCAAGGTTTATGCTGCCGGTGATTCATACAATGATACGACGATGTTAGAAGAAGCAGATGCGGGATTTTTGTTTAGAGCGCCAGCTAACGTGATAGAGGAGTTCCCCCAATACCGCGTCACCAATGAATACAGTGAACTTCGTCGCTATATCGACGAAGCTGCGGCTAGATAATGAAGCCGCAGCCTGGGGTAACCTTTCAAGCCTTAATCCAGCTCTTAGCGAGCTTTTATAAAGCGGACCTAAAGTTCGAACTTAATACCCTGGGCAAGTGGTAGTACGTCCGAGTAGTTGATGGTGCAGGTGCTGCGACGCATATACCCCTTCCACGCATCTGAGCCTGACTCTCGACCACCGCCAGTTTCTTTTTCTCCTCCGAAGGCGCCGCCAATTTCAGCACCGCTAGTGCCGATGTTGACATTGGCAATACCGCAATCACTACCAACCATTGAGGTGAACTTCTCAGCCTCACGCACGTTATTCGTGAAAATGGCGGAAGACAGACCCTGAGTGACGCCATTGTTGCGCTGAATTGCATCATCTAAGTCCGTGTAACGGAAAAGGTAGAGGATTGGGGCAAATGTCTCTTCTTGGATGTTCGTCTCGCTACTGGGCATCTCAACAAGTGCAGGTTGAACGTAAAATGCATTTTCACAACCTGAAACCGTGATTCTCTCACCTCCTTGGATTTTTGCGCCAAGTAATGCGCTAACTTCGAGTGCCGCTTGCATCATATCAAAGGCACGCTGATCTATTAATGGACCGACGAGCGTTGAAGCTTGCAGTGGATTACCAATTTCGACTGAAGCAAATACTCGCTTTAGGCCACCCACAAATTCTTCGTACACAGAGTCGTGAATGAACAATCTTCTGGTAGTCGTACATCTTTGTCCTGCAGTCCCGACCGCACCAAATATGGTGGCAAGTGTGGCCATTTCCAAATCTGCTGATGGGCAAATGGTAATCGCATTATTGCCCCCCAGTTCTAGAATCGATCGACCCATTCTCGCAGCGACTTTAGGTGCAACAATTTTTCCCATAGAACAGCTTCCAGTAGCGCTGATCACTGGAAAACGACTATCTTCTACCAAAAGGTTGCCAACGTCTGCTTTACCTAAGAGAATTTGGGATAGCCCTGAGGGCGCATCGTCGCCAAAATCTTTAAGTGCCTCTTCAAGTATTGCCTGACAAGCCAAAGCGGTCAGTGGTGTTTTTTCCGATGGTTTCCAAACCACACTGTTGCCACAAACTAGCGCTAGTGCTGTATTCCA
>JBLHWY010000149.1:0-15891 GCA_047629195.1 Candidatus Azotimanducaceae bacterium | reverse complement strand
AAGCCCTCAGGATAGGCACCTGTAGTTCGTATGACGAAAGTGATGACGCCAACTCCGATGCCAAATGCCCATTGACCTGATTTTCCTCCAGGGGACGTGACGGGATCCGTGACGATAAAAAATGCTGCGAACATAGTGCCGCCAGACAGCAAGTGAAACAGCGGCGAGCCAAAGCTTTCAGAGCTTCCACTGTCGTAAAAAAGGGCGGATAAAACGGAGATCGCGATAAGCATCGCCAATGGAGCACGATACTGTATAACGCGAGTTTTCAGCAGGTACAAGCCGCCCAGCAAGAAAGCGATGTTTATCCATCCCCAGCCGGCTCCAGCGAGTCCATCGAAACCATTAACAGTTAGCCAAACCTCGTCTATGGTTTGGCTACCTCTAAATTTGATGACATCGAGTGGGGTTGCAGCTGTAATACCGTCAGGAATCGACAGAGCCCCTACTTTGATTAGGACCAGATCCTGAAACCCAGGCTGGTTACCCGCAAATGCTGTCACTGTATTGGTGAGTGTGCTGTTTGTTGTTAGTGAGGGCCATTGCGACATTGCATATGG
Source organism: Candidatus Azotimanducaceae bacterium (assembly GCA_047629195.1). Classification (GTDB taxonomy): domain Bacteria; phylum Pseudomonadota; class Gammaproteobacteria; order Pseudomonadales; family Azotimanducaceae; genus UBA4582. The sequence continues at coordinate 15,331 of JBLHWY010000149.1, read as the reverse complement.
GTAAGACAGTATTAGTACCGCAAAACCCACCATGGCGGGATTGAACAAGTTATGACCTAGACCGCCGTAAATGTGTTTGCCAAATATTACCGCGAATACAACCCCTGTGATGACTAGCCAAATTGGAAGGTAGGGCGGTAGGCATAGCGCGAGCAATGCTGCAGTAACTATCACGCTACAATCTTGTAGCGGCGCAAAGATGCTATTGTTGGTTTGAACGCCATGCAATTTTGCCGCGCGCAGACGAAGCATCAAGGTCTCCGTTATAAGGGCTGTTACAACGGCGACAATTAGATTGATGAGAATCCCAGCACCTAGGAAATAGGCCAGTGCAATGGCGCCAGGTAAAAGCGCGACAAGTACCTGCTGCATCACCTTTTGCGTTGTCATGTTCATTGGCTAAGGCTCTTCATTCGCTCGGATCCTGCACTGAAGTGTCAGTGCTTTCCTTCATGAGGGATTGCAGAATGGCGCTGCGGTCGGACTTGTTGGGCCGTGACCTTAGCTTCTTTGACTGCGTTAAAACTCGTGCTGCGTGTTTCTCGTAGCGAACCTGAAGGCGCTCAGCCTCAGCTAATTCAACCTTTCGTTGTTGGATACGTGCTTTCTCATCAATGAATATTTGGGTAAGCGGTAAATTGCTGGGGCAAGCTCTATCGCATAATTTGCATTCGATACAATCATCGATTCTTAGCTCTTGAAGCATATCTAGCGAGCCTTTTGCCCAATAGAGTGCCTGTGGTGCAAGATCTTTTGGACATTTGGTTTCGCATGCATCGCATCTAATGCACTCGGTCATTGTTGGTAAAGGCTGTTCAGGCAATGCCTTTGCTTGTTTTGCTGCTTTTTTGGTAACAATCTGATCGGGTGCGACTTTATTTAATACGGCATTATCCGACGCTATCTCATCTTTTACGACGATGATGTCAATACAGTCTACCGGGCAAGGTTCCAGGCATAGATCACACCCTGTGCAGGTCTGTTCGATCACCGAGTGGAGTCGTTGTGGTGCGCCGATGATGGCGTCAACAGGGCAGGCCGGCAAACAGAGTGTACATCCAATGCATTCTGATTCCCGAATGCGAACGATAGTTCTGGGTTCGTCGCGGGTGTCATTTTCGAGGGACAAAGAACTTCGTCCCAATAATTTGGCCAATGCATCCACCGTCTCTTGTCCGCCTGGAGGACACAGATTAATGTTGTCCCCAGCCACGATAGCTTCTGCATAGGGCAGGCAGCCTGGGAATCCACATTGTGCACACTGAGTTTGAGGCAGTAGTAGATTCACTTGTTCGACTACAGGTCCAGAATTTGATGGGAATGATCGGGAAAAGTATGTCAGCATAAATGCCGTCGCTCCACCCAGTGTCACAATGGCGATCATACCCGTTAGCACCTGAAGGATGTCGAGGTATGCTGAATCGTAGGAAGCACCATGTTCAAAAAATAGACTTAGTATCGCATCCATCAGTCCATTCCCGTGAAACCCATAAATCCCAGCGAGAGTAATCCTGCCGTGATCATATGTATTGCTGCACCTCGGAAGGGTAAAGGCGTATTGGCTGTTTCTAGCCGTTCGCGAATGCTGGCGAATATAATGAGCATGAGAGAGAAGCCCAACGCCGCGCCAAAGCCAAATATGATTGATTCATAAAATGAATGCGCTTGCCTCACGTTGAGTAGGGCAACGCCTAACACGGCGCAGTTTGTTGTGATCAGGGGAATAAAAATTCCCAGCACCTGGTGCAGTAATGGTTGGGTTGACTTGATGACCATCTCAGCAAATTGAACCAACGCCGCAATAATTACGATGAAAGCTATAATCCTGAGATACTCTAGGTTCAGCGGCACTAAAAGATAGGCTTCTACTAAATAGCTCGCCGCCGAGGCAAAGGTTAAGACAAAGGTCGTCGCCGCGGCCATACCAACCGCGCTATCGAATTTTTGCGATGCGCCCATGAAAGGGCATAATCCAAGAAATTGCACCATAACAAAATTGTTAATGAATATGGTGCTAAAGAGAATGGTTAGTGTGTCTGGCATATGGCCTTGTCTGTTAAGTTACAGCCATTCCTGGTTGTGCACCAGTATCTGCTTCCACTAGAAATATGTCGCTACCTCCAGGCCCTGCTGCAAGCACCATTCCTTCAGATACGCCGAATTTCATTTTTCGGGGCGCCAGATTTGCCACCAGAACAACATGTTTGCCGATCAATGCCTCGGGTTGGTAAGCACTCTTGATTCCCGAAAATACATTTCTGGTTTCGTCTCCGATATCAAGTGTGAGTTGAAGCAACTTATCTGCGCCCTCAACGTGCTGGGCGTTGATGACTTTGGCTACTCGCAAATCAATTTTACTAAAATCATCAATGGTTATATATGGGCTGCTTTCCTGCTCATTCGAGTTTTCTGTTTTCAAACTTGCCGCCTTTGGGGTGCCATTTGATTGGCCTGTTGTGGTCTCTGTGGACGCCTCTATAAGTTTAGCGACATCTTTAGGTTCGAGGCGTGACAGTATCGGTTTAAATTTATTAACCTGATGGGTGCCCAGAGGAGCGCAAAGATCATCCCATGTCAGCGGCGCGACATTCAGGAAAGCTTCCGCGCGTTCCGCCAAGGCTGGCAAGACCGGTTTTAGGTAAACCATCAGGGCGCGAAACATATTGATTCCGTCAGAGCAGACCTGTTGTACTTCTGCCTCTTTCTCAGGCACTTTGATCATCGCCCAAGGTTGTTGCTCTGCGATGTATTGGTTGGCTTTGTCGGCCAATGCCATAATGTGCCGCATGGCTTTACTAAACTCGTCCTGTTCATACAATAGAGCGATGTTGTCGCGTTCGTCTAAAATTTCCTGAACCAGTTCTGACTTTGGTTTGCTCGCTAATTTGCCTTCAAACTGTTTGTTTATAAACCCTGCACAGCGACTCGCAATGTTAACCACTTTGCCAACGAGGTCAGAATTTACTTTGGCGACGAAGTCTTCGAGGTTGATATCAAGGTCATCTATGCCACTACTGAGTTTTGTTGCGAAGTAGTAGCGAAGGTATTCAGGATCAATATATTCGAGGTAGGTTTTCGCATTGATGAACGTGCCCCGAGACTTTGACATTTTTTGGCCATCTACGGTGATGAAACCGTGGGCATGTACTCGGGTTGGCGTACGAAATTCTGAGCTGCTAAGCATCGCTGGCCAAAACAGCGCATGAAAATTGATAATATCTTTGCCGATGAAGTGATGAACTTCATAATTTGAATCGGCTTTCCAGTAGTCATCGAACAGAACCGGTTCATCAGCCGATAGGTTGTCGCAATAGTTTTGGAACGAGGCCATATAACCGATAGGTGCATCGAGCCAAACATAAAAATATTTGTCTTTCTCGCCGGGAATTTCAAAGCCAAAATAGGGTGCATCGCGACTGATATCCCAATCTTTTAGCCCGGCGTCCAGCCATTCGGATAGTTTGTTTGCAACCTGCTCGTGGAGTGCACCGCTGCGAGTCCAATCTTTTAGAAAATCGGTGAAATTTGAGAGCGCAAAGAAGAAGTGAGTCGACTCTTTTAGAACGGGGGTTGCGCCCGAAATTTTTGACGCGGGCTCAATCAGGTCTGTTGCATCATAGGTTGCACCGCAGGCTTCACAATTGTCGCCGTATTGATCGGCTGTCTTACATTTTGGACAGGTTCCAACGATAAACCGGTCAGCAAGAAACATGTTCTTTTCTGGATCATATAGTTGATTAACAGATCGTGTTTTGATCTGTCCACTTTCTTTCAGGCGATTGTAGATCAAGGATGAGTAGTGCTGATTTTCATCAGAATGGGTCGTGTGATAGTTATCATGACTGATAAGAAACCCTTGGAAATCCTGTTCATGCTCAAGCTTGATTTTAGCGATTAGCGCTTCAGGCGTAACACCACTTTCCTCGGCTTTCAGCATAATTGCAGTACCGTGGGTATCATCTGCGCACACATAGATGCAATGATGACCTCGCAGCCGTTGAAACCTCGCCCAGATGTCTGTTTGGACGTGTTCCAGCATGTGTCCCAGGTGTATTGAGCCATTGGCATTGGGCAAGGCGCTAGTCACCAATATGTTACGTTTTTCCATGGATAGAAATCTGTGTCTTTTTGAGGGTGCTAAATATACTGATGCAGCGGGGTAATTTCATCTTAAATAGGATTTTTCTCCCTTAAGTTGCTTGTCTAGGCAACAATCTCGCTATAATGCTGCCCCCTTTCATGAATACAATGTCATGAACGCAATGGCATGAGAGCAATTCCATCAGAGTAGTGCCATAAACGTAGCCCTATAAACATAGCCCCATAAACGTAGCCCCATCAAGTCCAGGAGAAAGTTAAGACTCATGTCTGAAGAGACCTCACTTAGGTTTATTTTTGAAGATACCGATATTCGTGGTGATTTTGTTCGTCTAAATGAAAGCTACAGAGAAATAATCAAAGTACATGATTACCCCGAAAGGGTGGCAAATCTACTTGGAGAGTTCTTGGTTGCAAGTGTTTTGCTTAGCGGCATCATCAAATACAAAGGTCGATTCGTGTTACAAATCAGAAGTGAGGGAAAAATACCCATGCTAATGGTTGAGGCGACCCACGATAAAAAGATTAGAGGAATCGCGAGGCTCTCGACTAGTCTCGGCGCTGATGGGGAGCCGCAAAAAGTTGATATAGAAGCTGACGATGACTTTGCTGTTTTGTTTGCTAAAGGCACGCTCGTTGTTATTGTGGATCCAAGCAATGGAGAACAATACCAAAGTGTCGTTCCGCTTGAAGGTAACAGTCTCGAATCTTGTCTCATTCACTATTTTGCCCAGTCAGAACAACTAGGCACATCGATAAAGCTCGCTGCCGATGGCGTTAATGCCGCGGGTTTTCTGATACAGCAGCTACCCGCTCAGTTGGTGCCGAAAAAACAGGCTCGTGAAGCTCAGTGGGACCACCATCTAATTTTGGGTAATACCGTAAAAGCGAAGGAGCTTCTTGAGCTTGAGGGCAGCGTGCTAATTCGGCGCTTGTATGGCGAGGAGAAGATTCGCGTTATGGCAACTGAAGCCGTAAAATTTGAGTGTAATTGCAGCACTGAACGGACCGGGGAGGCGCTAATCGCAATTGATCCGGTGGAGCTAGAAGAGCTTCTTAGTGAGTTGGGGTCTATTTCGATGCGGTGTGAATTTTGTCAAACGAACTACGAGTTCGATCGTGAGTCGTTGGCTGATTTGGTGCGTGGAGACGGCACGACTCATTAGTGGTCTAATTCATGAATTGAAAAATAAACTAGCAGCATTTAACCGACGATAGGAGTAGCAAATATTAGTACCGAGACTGTAAACAAGTTCAAATTGCCTGGTGTGCGACACATCATTGCTGTGGGTTCCGGTAAAGGAGGGGTTGGCAAATCTACTGTGTCTGCAAATCTGGCGCTCGCCTTACACGCTGAGGGCCATACCGTTGGGTTGCTCGATGCAGATATTTATGGCCCGAGTCAGGGGCTGATGATGGGTGTGCCGTCAGGAACTAAGCCTGAAGTCACGAGTGATTCCCTTATGCCGATAGTGGCTAATGGTATCCAATGTATGTCGATGAGTTTTGTTGCCTCTGATAAGACGCCGGCAGTTTGGCGAGGCCCGATGGCGAGTAGCGCACTTCAGCAATTGCTATCTCAAACCTATTGGCAGGGTGTCGACTATTTGATTGTCGATATGCCGCCTGGTACTGGCGACATCCAGTTGACGTTATCGCAAAACGCTGCCCTGGCAGGTGCTGTTATTGTGACAACACCGCAGGATATTGCCTTGCTGGATGCTAGAAAAGCGATCGAAATGTTTCGCAAAGTTGAGGTGCCAATTTTGGGTATTGTTGAGAATATGAGCACGCATATTTGTAGTGAGTGTGGTCATGAAGAAGCGATATTTGGTGAAGGTGGAGGTCTTTCTATCGCAGAGGAATACGAGATCGAATTGTTAGCAAAGCTGCCTCTTTCCCTGTCTATTCGCCAGCATTCCGATAGTGGTAGTCCGACGGTGATAAATGATCCAGAGGGCGCTGTTGCCCAGACTTTCCGTAAGATTGCCATTCAGGTTGATGCAACCATGTCTGCATTCGAGGATAGTGCAAGAAATAAGGGTCCGGTGATTCAGATTCTGGACGACTAATCATTGCATGAGTATGATGCGATCACTTTTGGTTTGTGGGGTTAAAAATGTCAATTAAGTCTGATCTGTGGATTCGCCGAATGTCGGAGAGTTCCGGCATGATTTCACCCTTTGAACCGGGTCAAGTGCGTGAGTCCGGTGGCAATAAAATTATTTCCTATGGGACTTCGAGTTACGGCTACGACGTACGTTGTAGCGATGAATTCAAGGTTTTCACAAACATTCACTCGGCGACTGTTGATCCAAAAGCGTTTGATGAAAAAAGCTTCGTAGATATCAAAAGTGACGTTTGTATCATTCCGCCAAATTCATTTGCATTGGCTCGAACGATTGAGTTCTTCAAAATACCAAGAAGCGTATTGACGATTTGTCTGGGTAAGTCGACCTATGCCCGATGTGGCATTATCGTTAATGTGACGCCTCTCGAGCCAGAGTGGGAAGGCCATGTTACCTTGGAATTTTCGAATACAACGACGCTGCCTGCCAAAATATATGCGAATGAAGGCGTGGCACAAATGCTGTTTTTTGAATCAGACGAGGTCTGTGAGACTTCATACAAGGACAGAGGCGGGAAATATCAGGGCCAAACTGGCGTGACTTTACCTAAGACCTAAGAACTAATGTCTATGGCCTGATTTAGTCAGGCCTTTTAGTCAGGCCTTTTAGTCAGATCTTTTAGTCAGATCTTCAGTCACGTGCTGCCATCACTTGCTTTAGTCAGCTTCAATGGCCTCGCCGCCAAACTGAGCATCATCGAGCAGTAGCTCAAAGCCGCTGCCGTCTTCTTTGAGTTGCTGAAATCTTACGAGCATAAAGTCGTAGTTTAGCGCTAGCCAGAATACGGTGCTGCGACCATCATGTGCTTGTCTTTTTCGGGTTATTTTCAACGTTGAAATATCTCCTATCCCAGTTTCCACAGCTTCTTCATTTAATATTTCAAATTCATATTGTTTGAGTTTGCCACGGTCTGCGACCTGATAACTGAGATTTGGCCAAGGCTGGTTGTTCGTTTTGGCATATTTAAGATCAGCACGCATCTGGTATTGATAAAGAAGTTTGTCCATCACGCCAAGGTCAATTTTCATATTCCATGGTTTTTTCTTTACGTTGTTTAGAACACTCTTGTTTTTCCAGTCAAATTCCAGGACAGCATCTCTGTTCTTGCCGATTCCTTTTCGATGATATTGGTACTCCAGAGGTACGGCAGTATTGTTCTCGTCCAGTTCAAAGATAGATTGTTCTTTAATTGTTGCGAAAAATGAATTTGCGGTTGAAGACAGCATAAAGCGATTGTCGTCAAGCTTTGTCAGTTCGCGGATGCCTGTAGCGCTAACGGGTAGCCCCTTATAGTCAGCAGTATAGGTGGCTCGAAAAGGAACCGGCTCTGTTGATGCAAGAGCAACTGTTTGCAAACAGGCAATCAGCAGGCAGGATACGATCAGAACTCGATTATTTCGTTTAGGTGTCGGCATACTTATCTTGTAAATCCTCTTCGAGTCTATGACAATTCCGCATTCTGAGCGTATTGAGGGCGAGATGCCAAGAATACGAAATTATCTGGATATTGATAATAGTGATCCCAAAATTTAGCATTAGTTCCCTAATTAGATTCAGCTTAGCAGCTTCAGTTCAGCAATTGCCGACAAAATGGCTGCCTTGTTGCTTAATTTTGATGTTTTTGTCACCCGCGATTCAAGCTGTTCCCGTCGATGATCTCTATACCGCTGAGGTGTTGGTTTCATCTCAGGACGCGACTCAGCTTAAGCGAGGAGCGCAGGCGGGCTTGTTACAGGTGTTGATTCGTATTTCGGGTAGTCAGCAGATCGAGTCAAACCCGCTGGTTGTTGACTCTCTTAAGAATCCTGCAGCCTATTACTATCAATATAGTTACGAATCAACTGCCCGAAGTTTTCAAATTGGCGATGAGCTAATAGCCGCGCATATTCTGCAGCTTAAATTTGAGCCCTCAAGCATTGCCCAATTGGTAAGGCAGGCAGGTTATCCTGTCTGGGGTAGCAATCGCCCGAGTGTATTGTTGTGGGTCGCACAGAGCGATGGCGTTGAACGCAGCATGCTCGCAGGACAAAACGAGAGTGATGTAACTGTGGCGCTGAATACTCAGGCTCGAGAAAGGGGTTTGCCGCTATTGTACCCATTGTTTGACCTTGAGGACTCTAGCATGCTTTCAACTGCTGAGGTTTGGGGCGCTTTCACTGGCAGAATAGAGGCAGCATCAAAGCGTTATAGTCCTGATGCAGTAATTACCGGTCGGATACAAAAAGATCAGGAAAAGTGGTCTGGCTCCTGGGCTTGGAACATCGATGGTAAGTGGGTCAGCTTCAGTAATGTTGCTTACAATGCAAATGATCTAGTTGCCGATGTGATAGACAATCTTGCGGATGCACTTGCGGCCCGATATGCAATAGATTCATCAAGGGGGAGTTTGATGGTTAGAGTCGAAGATCTAGATTCCCTCGGGAGTTATGCACAGGTGACGCGTTATCTTGAATCCTTGGCGCCGGTCCTTGCTTCATCAGTGGTTGAAATTATCGGTTCGGAAATTTTGTTTCAATTGAGCACTGAAGGTCGAAGCGAGCAGTTGATTGAAATTATTCAACTTGATGAGAAAATGGTGATGATCAATCAGGGGCGTGATCAACGTGGTCGTGAACTTTTGCACTATAAATGGCTGAAAAGGAACTAATATGACCACTCTCGGCAAGACCTTTTCGCTGCTGATTATCGCCAGCCTGTTTATCTCTATCTATCTATTGCAGCCGATATTGATGCCTTTTCTTGTTGGTATGGCGCTGGCTTATTTGGGTGACCCTTTGGTCGATCGGTTGGAGGCTTTGGGAACAGGTCGAACCACCGGCGTGTTTGTGGTATTTCTCGTGTTTCTTGTGCTGATAACGGGTGTGTTGTTGATTTTTCTGCCAATTATCGCGAAAGAAATCGCAGCTTTGATTCGAGATATCCCTAGGGCAATTATCCTGTTGCAGGAATCAACCAGCCCGTTCTTAATGAGCAACTTTGGTATCGATCCCTTTGATCTGAATCTGGATGAATTGAAAGCTAAACTAGCCGGTAACTGGCAGCAGGCAGGTGGAATCGCAGGGCAGGTGCTCAGTCGGGTTACAGCTTCGAGTTTTGTGCTACTAACGACTATTGCGAATCTAGCGCTAATCCCTGTTGTTGCTTTCTATTTGTTGCGAGACTGGGACGTTTTAATCGCGAAGATTAGAGCAATGATTCCGCGCGATAAGGAAACTGTTACTGTCGGACTCGTTACTGAGTGTGATGAAGTCTTGAGTGCATTTCTTCGTGGTCAATTGCTCATCATGTTTATTCTTGGTTGCATCTATGCTGCTGGGTTGTATTTTGTGGGTCTCGATTTGGCGTTTCTGATTGGTATGCTGGCGGGCCTCGCGAGTATCGTGCCTTACCTCGGTTTTATTGTTGGTATCATTGCCGCTGCAATGGCTGCGATATTTCAATACCATGATCTTATTCATCTGGTTTATGTGGCGATTGTATTTGGTGTAGGGCAATTGCTAGAGGGAACTGTACTTACTCCCTTGTTAGTCGGTGACCGTATTGGGTTACATCCGGTCGCTGTTATTTTTGCGATACTTGCGGGCGGGCAATTGTTCGGGTTTGTTGGGGTGCTGTTGGCATTGCCTGTAGCTGCGATCATTATGGTCTTCATTAGACACTTGCATGCTCGTTACAAAGAAAGTGAATATTACTCTTTACAGTCAGCCCATGCCTCCATGGCTGAAATGAGACTACCTGAAGTCGATGCTGAGGAATTTTCAGACTCAGGCCAAGGCGATTTGCAGCAGCCCGAGAAATGAGTAACAAAGCCCAACAGGCAATCCTCGATTTTAAGTTAAGAGATGACGCAACTTTCTCAAATTATATTGGGGATGCTGCGAAAAGCCTGAAGCAGACGCGGGGCATGGCGTTTGTCTGGGGCGAGCCAGGATCGGGTAAGTCTCATTTACTTCAGGCTTTCTGTCATGACCAGTCTTCCTCGATTTATCTCTCTGACTTGCTTCAACTCGATGTGTCTATGCTGCGTGGTCTAGAATCATTGGCGCTGGTTTGTATTGATGATGTTGATCTTCTTGTCGCGCATAAAGATTGGCAAGAAGCACTATTTCATTTGATAAATGATTGCCACGATTCGGGTACCTTGCTGGTTTTTTCGTCATCATCTCCTGCAGCGAAGTTGGATTGTCAGTTAAAGGATTTGCAGACGCGTTTAATTGGCATCGTTGCGATTGAAACCAGTCGTTTGTCAGATGAAAACAGGTTAACGGCGCTAAAAATGAAGGCGGCAAACCATGGCTTTGAATTCACCGACGAGGTTGGGCGTTTTATCCTTGCGAGAGCCGGGCGAGATATGAACTCTCTTGTTTCGATGTTTGAAAGATTGAGTTCAGAGACGTTGAGAGAGCAACGGAAGGTGACCATTCCGTTTGTGAAGCAGGTCCTAGGTATTTGATGAGGGTGATACTATTTACCGGCGGTGGAACTGCAGGACATGTCACGCCGAATATCGCTTTGATGGAACGCCTTCGGGAACGCAATTGGAAAATTCACTACGTTGGTAGCAAAACCGGGATCGAACATGAGTTGGTCGCGAATCAGGGTGTGCCGTTCCACGGTATTGCGACAGGTAAGTTACGGCGCTATTTCTCTTGGCAGAATTTCGTTGATCCGTTGTTTATTTTGGTTGGTTTTTTTCAAAGTTTGTTGATCTGCTTGCGCGTAAGACCTGATATTGTCTTTTCAAAGGGAGGCTTTGTCACGGTGCCATTGGTCATAGCTGCATGGTTCTGTCGGATCCCAGTTATTTGTCATGAGTCGGATACTACGCCGGGGTTGGCGAATAAATTAAGTGCGCCATTTTGTCGTTTTGTTTGTGTGACATTCCCTCAAACAGCCAAATATCTGCCTGCGAATAAGGTGATTGTTACAGGTTCGCCCGTTCGTGCAGCTTTGACGGAGGGTGACGCTGAGCGTGGACAGTCATATTATCCTGTAGGAGCTGAAAAGCTTAACTTGCTGGTTTTTGGCGGTAGTCTGGGTGCTGAGGCAATCAACCATCAGGTCGAATTTGCTGCACATGAGCTTGCTGTGAAGTTTAATACGTTGCATGTGGTCGGGGCTGGGAATAAAAATACTGATTTTGAGGATTTGGCGGGGTATCGGCAGGCCGAGTATATTCAGGAAGGCTTTGGTGATGTGCTTGCTGCTGCTGATGTTGTTGTGTCTCGGGCCGGTGCAAATTCTATTTATGAGTTAATTCTGTTGCGTAAGCCTCACATTCTTGTTCCTCTTTCGGCTGCTGTGAGTCGTGGTGATCAAATTGAGAATGCGAAGATTTTCGCGGCTGAGGGTTATAGCGAGGTGATCTGGGAGTCTGATCTTAAATCAGGTAGTTTGCTTCGTGAGCTTGATAGTTTAGTTTCGCGGTTGACTGAGGTGAGGGAGAGGCTTGCGCAGTTTGAGAGGTTAGATTCGGTTGAGGTTATTGCTAGTTTGCTTGAGGGGCAGGTTTCTTCGGCTTAAGTAAGTCTTTTTCGCAGAAGGAGATGCGTGCTTCTTTTCCACCCGCTAGCTGCGCGGCTCTCCAGCCTTAGCTTCACTTGGTCAGAAGCCCATGCAGGTCTTCCTCAATGCGCTCGACGCTTCGCTGATACGCTCCTTGAGAACGGGCCGCGTGCGGATGAAGTCCCCATTTCCTGCTGCTTGTGCCGTTTAGATGGCCGATGCAAACTTTCGTGATGAGAAGTTGCGTTATAAAATTGTAGTGTTATAGTAATGTACATCACCGATTAACTAGTTGGCCATAACGGGTATGCAAATAAGTTGGAATGAAAAAGATCCTATCTACCGGCAGCTCCATGACCGCATTGTCGAGCTAATACTCGAAGGCGTGTTTAGTGATGGAGAAGCGCTTCCCTCTGTAAGACAAATATCCAGCGATCATCGAATTAATCCGATCACTGTGTCAAAAGCATTGCAGATTCTTGTTGATGACGAGTTGGTTGAGAAGAGAAGGGGGCTGGGTATGTTTGTGGTAGAGGGCGCGCGAGAAAAGCTTTCTCAGGTAGAAAAAGAGCGGTTTCTCAATGTCGAGTGGCCTCAAATTTGTGAGCAGATTGAAAGGTTAGGGCTGTCGATACAGGAATTGTTGAGCAGTCTTGAAGCAAAACCCAGCGAAGGAGATCAAGTATGAGTGAAGTAGTCTTAGCCAAAGGGGTGTCGAAGTCCTATGGCGATTTTAAAGCGCTGGACGATGTGAGTTTTACCATTGAGAAGGGTTCTATTGTCGGGCTTATTGGTCCGAACGGGGCCGGGAAAACTTCTGCTCTTAAGTCAATTCTTGGTTTGACTGAGTTCGATGGTCAGTTAGAGGTTTTGGGCACTGATCCGAGGAAAGGTCGTCATCACGTGATGGAACGTGTGTGTTTTATTGCTGATGTAGGCGTGTTGCCACGTTGGTTGAAGGTTTCAGAAGCGCTGGATTATATCGAGGGAGTTCACGCGGGTTTTAGTCGTGAGAAAGCGGAGACGATGCTGGCAGAAACCAATATATCGCCGAAACAAAAGGTCAAGCAGCTGTCTAAAGGTATGGTGACACAGCTTCATCTCGCACTTATATTGTCTATTAGTGTTGATCTATTGGTACTGGACGAACCTACCCTTGGGCTCGATATCCTTTATCGTAAGTCTTTTTATGACCAGTTGCTGAATGATTATTTTGATCATGACACCAGCATTATTATTAGTACGCACCAGGTTGAAGAGATTGAAACCTTACTTTCTCATCTGTTATTTATTGATCAAGGCAAAATTGTGCTGGACAGTCCGATGGATGATTTGGCCGATACATTTTGCGAGGTGATCGTTAGGCCAGAGCTAACGGATAAGGCCATGGGGTTAAACCCGATCCATACTCGAGAGTCGCTGGGTCGAAAAAGTATGATATTCGAGAATGTTGATCGTAGTTATTTGGCGCCGCTGGGTGAGTTGCATGTGCCAAGTGTTGCGGACTTGTTTGTTGCGAAATTGCAGAGGAAGCCACGATGAACAAAATGATAATTCTGCTTAAGCGTGAAATCTGGGAGCACAAGGTGAGCTTCGTCTATCTGCCTATCGTTGTTGCTTCGCTTTGTGCTTTTTTTGTGATCTCTGGTCTTGGCGTACTGCAACTCGGTGGTGATGCTATTACCATTCAAGCGGATATTGATTACGACAACGGCAATGTGAAAGAAAATTATGATGTCAACGATACTTTCGATTCCGTTGTCGGTCACGGTTTGCGGGAGTTTTCAGGTCGTTCTATTCAGGCTAAAGAAAAAGCGCTGAACTCTGTTTATCTGAGTGTGTCGGCGCCTTTGATATTGACGCTTTGGTTGGTCATGATTTCTTACTTGGTGATGAGTCTTTATCAGGATAGAAAGGATCGGAGTATCTTGTTTTGGAAATCAATGCCTGTATCGGACTTTGCCACTGTAATCTCAAAAGTTATCGCAGCACTGGTTATTGTTCCCGGAATTTATCTTTTGGCATGTATGGGGTTACACATTGTACTTTTGCTTGTTTCTTCAGTAAGTGCGATGGGTTATGACGTACCTGTTTGGTCTACGCTTTGGGCTCCAGCTAATATTTTTACGCGTTGGGCAGCGATGGCAATCTACTTCCTTATCGTTGGGCTTTGGTGTCTACCATTCTATGCTTGGTTATTGTTGGTCTCTTCAAGAGCCAAATCGGTTCCACTTGCTTGGATGATTGGTCTACCGCTGGTACTTGTGCTGCTTGAATTGATGTTTGCAAACACGACCTACGTTAAAGATTTTATCGGTCAACATATCGCGCCAGTTTCTATATCAGAGGATCTCGATCGTGGCATAGGCCGTGTATTTGATCGTGTGATGAATTTGGAGCTCATAGTGAGTGTGATAATAGGATGTGTCTTTATTTACGGTGCAGTGATTTTTAGAGGGAAAGCTGATGAACTTTAAGCAATTACGGAAGATTAGAGCGATAAGGATGGCGTCCATGGGCCAGCTGTTTGGATTGCTGCTGATATTGACTGCCGCGATAGGGAGTGCCGAGTTTCGAGTTGAAGCAGGCACCGAGTTCTCGATTCTAGGCGAACAGATTATCGGTTATGCCGAAGTCAGAAAAAACGGTGTGGGTGATCTCATGATCCATCAATTAGATAAGATTCTGCCGATCGAAAAGCGCGTTCAAGTTGTGATCAATTCTAATAAGGCAGGCACCGCAGTTTCCAGTATCAGCCCTGCCGGAGGGTGGTTTGCGTTATAGCTCTCGCAACTCCATGGTTGAATCAAGTTTCGGTTCTTTGGGTTAGTTATTCACGGAACTGAGCCACGCTAATAAGGTAGTGAAATTTAATCGCACCGTATCTGACCATCGTCGTTTGTAGGTTATACTCGCGGGCTGAATTTCTAATAACCTTTGACGGAGAATACGTATGAAAGGGACTGTGCACTATGAAACCCGGGGTGAGATAGCTTTACTGAGCATTGATAATCCACCTGTTAATCCACTGTCTTCTGGTGTGCGCCAGGGTCTTTTCGATGGCATGACTAAAGCATTAGCCGATAGCGCGATCAAAGCTGTGGTAGTCACAGGCTTAAATCGAGCATTTATTGCTGGTGCCGATATTAGTGAGTTTGGTGCTGCGGCGACTGAAGGTGTTAGTTTGGGCGAAGCCCTCGATATTATGGAAAACAGCGTTAAGCCTGTGATTGCCGCGATTAACGGTACGGCTTTTGGCGGAGGTTTGGAAACAGCATTATGTTGTGATTATAGAATCGCAGCGCCAACTGCACCCGTCGGACTTCCTGAGGTGAAATTAGGTTTGTTGCCTGGTGCTGGCGGAACGCAACGGCTGCCACGATTGATTGGCGCAAAAGCCGCACTTCAAGCAATTGTATCCGGTGCTCCAATCCTGGCGCCTGAAGCATTGAAATTAGGCATTGTAGATCGAGTCGCTGACGGTGATATTGTCGAAGCAGGCATTAAGTATGCGCAGGAAATAGTTGCTGCCGGTGGCGCAACCAGAAAGATCAGAGATCTGACCGACAAAATTGCTGCAGACAAAGGTAATAAAGCTG
>JBLHWY010000148.1:0-16073 GCA_047629195.1 Candidatus Azotimanducaceae bacterium | reverse complement strand
CAGCAGAATACCGTCACTAGAGGCAGCCATTAGGCGCGTTACTGTTGGACCACTAATTGCATATCCTTCATATCTATAGGATAGAAATGCTCTACGTAACTTTTAGGACATATGAATTATGAATTCGTCGCAAGTCGGGGGCCGCGTTTATGCCCCGCTAGAAAAAGCCACACAATCAATTACAGAGCCTTTTCTAGATTTTGTTAGTGCTCAAAGTGCCTCCGGGTGGGTGTTGCTGTCCGCAACAATATTGGCTATATGCTTTGCAAACTCCTCTTGGGGAGGAATGTACTTTGATTTACTGCACCTTGAATTGGGGATATCGCTTGGCGGTGCGCAATTTAAGATGACGTTGCAACACTGGGTTAATGACGGATTGATGACATTGTTTTTCTTTCTGCTTGGTCTCGAACTGAAACGAGAACTTCTGGTAGGTGAGTTAAGTAATATTAAGAATGCTTCATCTGTATTGTGTGCTGCGATTGGCGGTATGCTTCTTCCTGCAGGCGTATTTCTAATGTTAGCGAACACCTCAGATATACGAGCCGGTTGGGCGATTCCGATAGCAACAGATACTGCTTTTGCATTAATGATTTTAGTGCTTTTAGGAGATCGTGTTCCTGCCGCTGCCAGGGCATTTTTAGTAGGACTTGCAATAGTTGATGATCTAGGCGCGATACTCGTCATTGCGATTGCCTATACTGACGATTTCCTTGTTCAATGGTTGGTTCCAGTTGTAGTCGCAGTGACTTCGCTCCTATCGCTGAACCTCCTCGGCATCCGGAATGGCTATGTGTACCTTATTGTAGGTGTTGTTTTGTGGTTTTTACTTACTCGTCTCGGTTTTCATGGGACGTTAGCGGGGGTGATAGTGGCGCTATTGGCGCCGGTGCGACCCGCTATTGATCGGCCAATTTTTGCTGCCACTCTCAAAATGAGCGTTGGTCGATTTGAGAAAGTACACAATCGTTCGACTGAAAGCATCCTCGAGCAGCCCAAGCAGAATGCAATAGCACACGAGGTAATTGATGTTGCAACTCGGGCCACAACACCTCTAAGCCGTTGGGAGCACCGTCTTGAGGCACCTATTAGTTTTGTTGTGATGCCGCTATTTGCGTTCATGAATGCGGGTATTCTGCTTTCTTTTGAAGCTCTTGAAACCGCCTGGGGTAGCAGCCTTAGCGGTGCAATTTTCTTTGGGTTGTTGTTTGGTAAGCCAATAGGAATTCTCGTCGGTGTTTGGTTTGGACGTATTCTTGGCTGGGTAGAACTTCCCGGCGAACTGTCCATGCCCGATATCTTTGGGATCGGACTACTGGGTGGCATCGGCTTTACGATGTCGTTGTTTATAGCGACTTTAAGTTTTGAACCAACTTCCCCGCTTTTAGAAATTGCCAGGCAGAGCGTTATTTTGAGTTCGTTATGTACCGGTGTCTTTGGCTATTTTTGGTTGCGTTGGGCGGGTAAAAAGCGGCTATCAAAATGAAGGTCTATTGTTTAGGTTCGTCTTTTGTTGCTTCAACAGTATCACTTTTTGCTTCAATAGAATCGTTAGCGTCATTTGGCTCATTGTTTTCGTATCCACTAAGTCTGCTGTACAAAGTTCGTAAAGAAAGCCCTAACGTATCTGCCGTAGCCTGTTTGTCACCTCCATATAGATCTAATGTGGCTACGATGAGTTTCCGCTCTGCATCTTCGACAGATTCTCCGACAGATATCCGTAACTCTTCCTTGTTGGGTAATTCCAAGGTTGGTAAATCTTCAGGCATAATTTCAGCATCGGCCATAATAAACGCATTCTCAATAGCGCTGCGTAGTTCGCGCACATTGCCTGGCCAAGCATGCTGCTTGAGCACTTGCAAAGCAGCTGGGCTGATTTTTATGGCGCTATCGTTTTTCTCGTTTAGTTCGTTGATAAATAGTTGCGTCAATCCTTCCACATCATTGGATCTTGATCGTAACGGCGGTAGCCAGATTGGAAATTGTGCAATTCGATAATACAAATCTTCGCGTAAGCGCCCTTCCGTAATCGCATCATCGGGCTCGCGATTTGTGGCGGCGAGAATACGCACGGTGCTCTGAAGATCCTTTTCACCACCAACGCGCCGGTAGGCACCAACTTCTAGTACCCTGAGCAGTTTAGCCTGTAATTCTAACGGCATTTCTGCGACCTCGTCCAAAAATAGCGTGCCGCCTTCAGCGCGTTCGAAAAACCCTTGGTGTTGCCGATCTGCTCCGCTAAAGCTGCCTTTTTCATGACCGAAAAGTTCACTCTCGAATAACTCCTCTGGTACTGCAGCACAGTTCATTGCAACGAACGGAGAATCAGCAACCTCACTCAGTTGGTGTAACGTTTGTGCTACTAATTCTTTTCCGGTGCCACTCTCGCCAATCAGGAGAATACTTGCGTCGGTAGGCGCCACCTTGCGCAGCATTCTGTAAAGTTTTCTCATTGGCGGCGAACTGCCGCGTAGAAGCCCAAATTGATCCAGCGGCAGTATCTCCATCTGGTCTATTGTTGCTATTGATTGGGTGACTTCTTCAAAGATATCCATTAACAACGGTTCGATAAACTCACTGTCGAATGGTTTACAAAAATAGTATGTAACTCCTTCAGAGATAGCTCGTCGAACATTAGGTGAATTATCGTTCGTTGCCATAAGCATTACTTCTGCGGTGCTGTTTATTTCCAGCTGTGACATTATCCTGAAGACGTCAAAATCAGTGTTGTCTAAACACAAAAATACAATTGATGGCGCAAGATCAGTGGGAACTTTGCCGTTTGAAACAGTACATTGAAATCCAACTGACGCAATTAGGGCGAATAGTGCTTGCGTGTGCTCGGAATCGGAATCTACAATAAGTGCTGTTGGAGCCTTACGTCTCATTGATCTTACCTACGTTGTGCATTTGAATTTCACTCTAATGCTGAAAATCATTTTTTAGTATTGGTTTTTTGTATCTTTTTGTCTTTGGATTGTGTGATTTAAATTTCCGCTGAGTATCGCTTTTCGATATTCTCCGGAAAGCAATTGCGAAGACCATTGTTGAACACGTTACAGCAAACATAAATGCGAGACAGATAAAATTGTGAAAGAAGAAAATCACCCATCCCAATCGTTGATTATGACCAACTTCAACGTAATGAAAGCGCTAGCGCTATAGGTAAGTTCCTTGGACGTATCGCACATACTTGACTCCCTAAATGACGCTCAGCGAGAAGCTGTTACTGCGGACCCGGGCAGCTATCTTATTTTGGCTGGTGCCGGAAGTGGTAAAACGAGAGTCCTAACACAACGGATCGCCTGGCTAGTCCAGACAGAAAACATTTCACCCCACAGCATTCTCGCAGTGACCTTTACCAACAAGGCCGCGGCTTCAATGAAGGCGAGAATAGAGTCTTTACTTGCTATGCCGTTACGGGGAATGTGGGTCGGCACCTTTCACGGACTTGCTCACAGATTGTTAAGGACTCATTGGCAAGACGCAAAACTGCCGCAGAATTTTCAGATTCTTGACGCTGATGACCAACTCAGAGTTGTAAAAAGAGTCTTAGTAAGTTTGCAGCTTGATGAGAAAAAATGGCCTGCGAGACAGGCGGTATGGTTCATCAATGCGCAGAAAGATGAAGGTTTAAGACCGCAGCATATTGAAGACTTCGGCGATCATTATACCAAGATCCACCTCGACATCTATCGAGCCTATGAGGAAGCCTGTGAACGTGGTGGAATGGTGGATTTTGCGGAACTTTTACTAAGAGCACATGAACTTTGGTTAAATAGCCCTGCCCTTCTCCGTCACTATCAAGATCGCTTTCGCCATTTGTTAGTAGATGAGTTTCAGGATACTAACGCTATCCAATATGCCTGGTTGCGTGTGTTGGCCGGTGATCAAGATAACATGTTAGTCGTCGGTGATGATGATCAATCAATTTACGGTTGGCGGGGCGCGAAGATCGAAAATATTCAGAAATTTTCAACGGATTTTCCCAACAGCAAAACGATTCGACTCGAGCAGAATTACCGATCTACTGGTACAATTTTAAAAGCTGCTAATGGTCTAATTGATGGAAATACTGGACGTCTTGGTAAGGAACTATGGACTGACCAAGGCGATGGTGATCTGCTCAACCTCTATAGCGCTTTCAATGAGGTCGACGAAGCTCGTTATATCGTATCAAGAGTGAAAGATTGGTTATCTCAGGGTAACAGCTATAAAGAAGCCGCCATCCTATATAGGTCTAATGCCCAATCACGGGTACTGGAAGAAGCGATGCTTCGTTCTCAAATCCCGTATCGAATCTATGGTGGTCAGCGTTTCTTTGAACGAATGGAAATACGCCACGTACTGGGCTACTTAAGATTACTCTCCAACAGAGATGCGGATGCGGCCTTTGAACGAGTCGTTAATACGCCTTCCCGAGGTATCGGTGATCGCACGGTAACTGATGTTAGGTTGCTCGCTCGGGAGAACAACATCTCGATGTGGCAAGCGGCTAAACTGCTGGTTGAAAGCCCAGCCAGCAAAGGAAGAGTCAAGAATGCCATAAATGGGTTTCTCGCACTTATTTCTGAAATGGATGACGCAACATCAGATGCAGATTTGGTGACATTGTGTGAGATTGTCATCGATAAATCTGGTTTGAAAGAATACTACGAGAAAGAAAGAGGTGAACGAGGTCAGGCTCGACTTGAAAACCTTGAGGAACTAGTTACCGCCGCTAGGACTTTTGACCCAGAGGAAGACTCCGTATTTGCAGATGAATCGGACGCTATACCTCTGACGATCCTTGATGAGTTCCTTAATCATGCAGCACTGGAGGCTGGGGAAGGACAAGGGAATACCAATGACGATTGTGTCCAGATGATGACTTTACACAGCGCTAAAGGTCTGGAATTTCCACTGGTATTTCTTGCCGGTATGGAAGAGGGTTTGTTTCCTCATGGCCGGTCGATTGAAGAACCAGGCAGGCTCGAGGAAGAACGTAGACTCTGTTATGTCGGTATAACTCGAGCGATGAAGCAGCTCTACCTTACCTACGCCGAATCAAGAAGAATTAACGGGTCTGAAACCTACAATCGTGTCTCTAGATTCGTTAATGAAATACCGAAAGAATTGATGCAGGAAGTGAGGGCCCAGACCTCAGTAACACGCCCTGCTAAGTCTTCATTCTCGACAACAGGGATATCGTCCCGTGATCGCAGACCTTCTGCAATGGCGGGAGCGATCGTCGACGGTACAGAGTTCAGGTTGGGGCAGCAGGTTGTTCACAGTAAATTTGGTGAAGGTGTTGTTTTGAATTATGAAGGGGATGGTAAGCAAGCAAGGGTTCAGGTCAATTTTGGTCAGGTAGGCAGCAAATGGTTGATGCTCGCCTATGCGAACCTGCAACCACTATAGGCCTATGTTTAGTTAACACTTACTTCAAGCACCTAAGCATTAGGTAAAAATTCTTATTATGGAATCATTGATGAAATCAAATTTAACACGCCAAATATTGATGGTGGCGCTAATTGGATTATTGGTCGCTTGTGGCGGTAACAGTGAAAATAGTAGCTCAGATGACGTTGTTGGTTTAGATAAACAAAAGCAGCAGACATTCCATTGGCGGATGGTAACAACATGGCCTAAGAATTTACCCGGATTAGGTATTGCGCCGGAATTGTTGGCCAAGCGTGTTGAAACTATGAGTGCGGGACGTTTGAAAATTACGGTATATGGGGCTAATGAAATCGTACCTGCAATGGGTGTGTTTGATGCTGTTTCTCTTGGCAATGTCGAGATGGGCCACGGCGCAGCATATTATTGGAAAGGCAAAGTACCTATTGCCCAATTGTTTACAACAGTGCCATTCGGGCTGACAGCTCAGGAAATGAATGGCTGGCTCTATCAAGGTGGTGGTCTTGAGCTGTGGGAGGAATTATATGCGCGGTATGATCTGGTACCCACGCCGGCTGGTAATACCGGGGTTCAAATGGCGGGTTGGTTTAATAAAGAACTTAATTCGATGGAGGATTTACGTGGCATTAAGATGCGCATTCCGGGTTTAGGCGGTGAGGTTTTTCAACGAGCGGGAGGCACTGCTGTGACATTGCCGGGGGGAGAAATATTTACGAGTTTACAGACCGGTGTAATTGATGCGACAGAGTGGGTTGGGCCTTACAACGATCTAGCTTTTGGTCTTCATCAGGTTGCAAAGTATTACTACTATCCGGGTTGGCAAGAGCCAGGGCCGGCGCTGGAGACGATTATCAACAAGAAGGCGTTTGAATCTTTGCCTGATGATCTTAAAGAAATTGTTAGAAGCGCGAGTCGGGTTACTAATGAAGACATGTTAGCGTTCTATACAGCCAAGAATAATTCAGCGCTGGAGGAGTTGGTTAAAGTCCACCAGGTAGAGGTCAGAAAAATTCCAGATGAAGTGTTGCGTGAGTTGAAGAAGATCTCTGATCAGGTCGTTAGTGAATTGCCCGGGGATGATCCGCTTGCGAAACGAATTTACCAGTCTTATATCAAATTTAAAACTGGAGTCGAAAGCTATCATGAGTTGTCCGAACGAGCTTATATCAATGCGCGTGCTGAACTGAAATGAGATAGCTAGTCTGTGTCTGTAATCGGCTGATGCTTCTCGTCAAGTGCGTCGGCTAGTCGCTCACCGAGTATAGCGCTAATGTTAAAGTTTAGTTGCGCGACGATGTTAGGAAAGAATTTAAGGTCCTTCTGCATACGTTCGTAGTCAAAACGAAGTGCTGAAACCGCAGTGGTTGCTATTACATCGGCAGTTCTTTCCACAGCGCGGATATATCCTATTTCGCCGAACACTTCTCCTGGCGTCAGTGAAGCAATGATTCTGGATTGGCCTTCGTCATTGCGAATCACCTCAGCCTGACCTTCCAGAATCATAAACATGCTGCGGCCTATGGTGTCTTGTTCGACAAGTTTCTCATTTGGTTGAAACTCATGCAGTTCAGAAATCAGAATCGCTTTCTTGCGTTGGTAGCGTGTCATCCCTTTGAACAGAGGGCTGTGGTCTAGGACATCCTCATCAACGTTCATTGCAATAATTTGATACAAGCCAACCAGGCGGACGCGCTCCATGATAATGGGTGTTATCAACAGATTTGCAAAGATGGAAATCAACATGGTTGCAGCCGCCAGGGCACCAAATTGTGCCACGACGGTGAAGTTAGAAAATAGCAGAATGCCAAAACCAAAAGACAGCGCTAGGCTTGAGACAATAAGTGGCGTCGCCACTTCCTGCACGGACATTTTTACGGCGAGTTTATAATCTGAAGTTGAACGGCAGATTTCGTTATACCTGGCCAGTAGATGAATGGTGCCATCAATTGCGATGCCTACCGCAATTACTGCAACCATTGCAGTGGCGGGATTTAGGGGAATATCCAGAAAACCCATGAGGCCGAACATTAAAACAATGGGTATTAGAGAAGGGATAAGTGCTATTGCTCCTCCCTTTAATGAAGTAAACATGATCGACATAATGACGAATATAAGTAGCAACAGCAGTCCTAGCGCCTTGATCTGAGAAATCATCAGACTTTCCGCAGCTCTGTTAATCATGAGATTTTCGCCAATGACGTGGGTCTTGATTCTAATGCCTGCGATTTTTTGAACCACTGACTCCAGTTCTTCTATGTATTGGTTCAGGGTGTTGGAATCGTTAACGTTGTGACGGACGATGATGTTCGCGAATCGATAATCATGACTTACGTAAGATTCGAGGTCAGTTCTGTGAAAAAATAGTAAATATTGGGCGACCATTTCTCTGGTCTTAGGGAGGGAACGTTCACCAAACCTGCCCTGGAACTCACCGTTAACATATTTCAGGTGATCGGCCATTGATAAGGTGGAGTCGAATACCCCCTGTTTTTCCATGAAAGCCTGAATACTTTCCAGCTTACGTAGATTCTCTGGTTCGAGAAACGCGTTTTCTGTTTCGGCTTCCAGTGTAACGAAAAAGACCTTAATCCCTGCTAGCTCTTGGTGGATAAGTTGGGTGTCTTGAATAAGCGGATTATCCTGCGGGAAGTAGGACATGGGGTCATTGGTAACGTAGAGTTTTGAGGCTTGTATCGTAAAGAAAATACACAGAATGGCTGTAAGCCCGAGAGTGTAGATTGGATATTTGTCTTGGGATATCCGAAAAGTTCGAATGATCTTGGAAGGCAGGTTGTTCTCATAAATTTCTTCGTTCCCATCCTTTCCCTTGGCATCTTTTTGGCCAAATCGGGATAACAATAGCGGTACCACTAGCACCGTAATTATGCCGTTGATCAAAATTGCCAGCGTTGAGGCGATAGCAAAATCTTGTATTAGCCCAATTGATGTAAACAGATTGCTTGCAAAGCCTAGTGTTGTTGTTAGAACTGTGAGTAAGAGTGGTAAACCGGTATGCTTTGCCATATAGGCCAGTGCGGTTTGCCGAGTATTGGTCCCATCACCGTTATCATCATTGCGTTCTGCGGTAGATAAACCACGGAAGAATGCCGCCATCATATGAGTGTCTTCGGTTGATCCAATCACGATGATGAGTGATGGAATCATTGCACTTAACAAATTCAGGGGTATGCCTGACCAGCCAAGTATGCCGAAGGTCCAGATAATAGTTAGAGTAGAGGTCACAATTGGAACTGCTGCAGCTAATGCGCTTCGCATGAAAATTAGTATAGACACGACGAGAACAAATGCTGAAAGGGGACCTAGCAGTTGAAAATCTTCGGTGAGGCTGCGCCTGAGTTCTGCATTGACTCTCGGTGGTCCGACTTGAAAGAGCCTAGAGAAATGAGACTTGTGTTCGCCAAGCAGGGTCTCGATTGTTTCATAGGCCTTTTTACCGATATCGGCGTGGGTACTTTCGAGTTCATCTTCGAGGGTAACAATGATGGCGGTTACATCACCACCTTCAGAAAATAGGTTGCCGATATAGAGAGGATTACTCAGTGCGCGTAGTTTTGCAGCTTGCGCCTCCAGTGCGGTTTCCGGTAGGTTTGTTATAATGGACTCAGTTTTGATGGTTGATTTACCATCTAATCGAGTACCTTTGATCGTCCTTGAGCTAAATAGTCCTTCTACCCTATTGATTCCGGGTATTCTCTTCAGTGCAGAGTGTATTGATTCCAGGGTAGCAAGTTTCGAAGGAGTCCAAAGTTCCTCATCTTCGATATAGATGATTGTTTTGTTATCCGAGCCAAATTCATCCATTACCTGTTGGTACACTAGCCGATTATGATCATCTTGTGGAATAAGACTGTCAAAGCTTGTATCAATGCTTAGTCGGGTGAGTCCACCGCCAAGAATTAATGTAACCAGGGTAAGAATGAGTAATGTGATGGGTTGATGTTGTACACTGAGTCTAAACAGCTTGGCGATCATGAAGGTTCAACCTCATGTAGTTCAGCTTGGGCCTTTACCTGCTCTATTTCTTTCTCAATCTGCGTCTCATTTTCTTGTTCGACGCTTAGCCCGATCTCGTAAGTAAGGTCACGTTTCCCGTTTTCGTAAAGCCATTGTGCAGTGAAAACTTTTTCTGGCACGTAATCTGCGGAATAGACGCGACGGTTAACTTTAAAAAGGGTTTTGCTCTCTCTGATGAAGTCCTCCATCAAGCGCATATTTGCATTCCATACATGTCGTGTCACCTGAACCAAGTCGTGAGCAGACTGTCGTTTTCTCAGGCGGCCAGTTGAATCAAAGTAGTCAGTGCGTGTGATGAACAGGTTGTCTTGTAACAAGTAATGGCGACGTAGTAGCTTTTGCTTATCACCATCGGGAATTTTTCCATGATAGACGTCGATCACATAATAGTAGTTACCATCTACAATTGCGTCGCGTTGCCTCTTATAATAATACTTATCGAGGTCTTCTCCGATCAGGTTCTCTAAGGTGAAATCGGTGTCCAAAAAATTAATGTCAGCGTCATTGCCGCTGTTGCGAATCATAGTTTGTTCGAAAGCTGGTAAGTGTAGCTCTGAGACTAGTGCGCCATCATTTCTACGTTGGGCTAAAAAGGCTACACCAGCTACTTCTTGCGGAGAGTCAAAAAGCAGTAGTAACTTGATGTGGGTAACGGATTCCGCCCTAGAGAAGAAACGCAGCGATTTAGTTTCTTTATTCCCTTTACGGTCGTGGGTAACCATCGAAAGCTCTTCGTAAATAAAGGGATAACGAAGATGTTGATCGTAGCCAGCTTGCATAAGTTCGCGGCCAGTTGCAGTATCGAGATTTATATTGCTTTTAGTGTTTGCATTTGACGCATGAAATAAGCAGCAAACAGCAAGCATTGCGCCCGCCAGGCTCGGGCGAGATCGTATCTGCATCATCTCTTGGTACCTTCGATAGAGATTAGCGTTTTCGATATATCGAGACACAGACCGTTGTAGAGCGTCTGCATGGTTGAGACCATTGCTGGGAAGCTTTTGTTTCGTGTATTTACTATGCCCCGCTCGAATACTTTAGTTATCAGGATATCTTTCTCACTAGGATCAAAAATTTGGTAGCGAACAGAGAGTTTAACCTCGCCATCTGAAACCTGTTCAAATTGATCAATGGAAATTGTGATTGCATAATCTGGCTTTGAACTTGATCTAACGAGAGGTGTGAATACGTTGGGACTACCGAGTTGTCGGCTGAGATTTCTCGCGAGCGTTCGGATTAGGTTTTTACGTAAATTCTCTCCCCATTGGTGGTCGTCTGAAAAGGTTAGTTCTTGTTCACCAGATCGTTTTGCAATTTGAAAGTGCTCGAGATACTGCGGAATACTTAGGTCTAGTACTCGGATATTAAATGACGAAGCAGGATTGTTTAATTCGACTGCCTGCTGCTCGACAGGGTTGATCACATAGTAACGAATTGGCTGTTCGATTACTGATGAGCATCCAGTTAGGGTCATCACAATGAGGATAGATGTGAGGAGATTATTCATTTTCGTGTACCCCGTTGTTCTCCGTTTGGTCTCGACCGAATATTAATGACTGTGGTCGGCGCTCTAGCAACTCTATGAGTGATCGTACCGATCTGGCCGTTTCTTCGAGTTCGTCGATAACCCTGATGGCGTTATATTGAAGGGGTGAATCTGGGTCCAAGATTTCATCTATTAGGGACAAAGTCTCGTCTACGCTCATTAGCACTTTGTTGGCAGAGGCGATCGTGTCTTCTACATTTGCGTCTTCAACCTTCAAGAGGATGCCTTTGAGAGAGCGAACTGTCTCTTGTAAGTCTGTGACCGTTGCCTCGGACTTCGGTTTGTTGAGAAGATCATTCGTGCCGCCAAGAATACCGAGCACGTCATTGCCCATTTCTTCGACATCAACAGTTTCTAACTTTCCGATAAAAGCCTGAATCGACTCTGTCATCGCTTCAAATGCACCGGGAATAGTCGGTAATTCAGGATGCTGAGAGTTTGCATCGGTCTGATAGTTAGCTTCGCTACCAGGGTACATATTTAACTCAACGTATAACTGACCCGTTAATAGACTACCGGTGGCCAACCGTGCCCGCAGTCCTCTATCAATGAGTGTTTGTAATGTCGCGAGTGGCGTGACGCTACCTTCTGTGTCTCGATCAATGATCCTGTCCTGTTCTATTTCGACAAGTACGGGGATTCGAAAAGAGGTCAGCTCGCTGATAAATTCAAGCCGCACATCCAGAACAGTGCCGATGCGAATACCCTTAAACTCTAGCGGTGCGCCGGTGCTTAGTCCGCGGACTGAACTATCAAAATACATGACAAATTGTTGTTTTCGGGTGAAAGCTTGCTCTTCTATAACGTCATGGTCTGGGTACAGTGTAAATACAAGGTTCGTAACATCTGCACTACTTCGCTCTAAAGTCTGCGGTGTCTCGAAGGAGATGCCGCCAAACATTAAAGCCTGCAATGACGCTGTCTTGAGTTCGAGTCCGTTTGCATTTAGTGAAAGATCAATGCCGCTAACGTTCCAGAATCGACTATTACCTTTGACGAGTTGGTTGAAGGGGTCGCGAATGAAAGCGTGTATAAAGATACTTTTGGCATCACTGCCGAGTTCGTGTCCTAGTACTTCTCCGGCAAGCAAGCCCTGATAGTAAACGGGAGAACCGGGAGCAAGGGAGCCAAGGTTGTCTGTAACTAGTGTGATTTGAGTACCAGCATCATCTGTAGTGATTAAGGGAATATCTTCCAAACCAACAAAATTGGTTTGCGTTGCGCCTGGACCTGGATCGATTTCGATGTAAGAACCAGAGATGAGAGTGTCTAGTCTAGATGCACCACGAATACTGAGTTGGGGTCTGACAACCCAGAATCTAGTGTTTCTTCGAAGAAACGCTTCCATTCCCTCATTAAAAGTTGCTGTGAGCACGACATGCTCAAAATCGGGACCAAATTGAATTTCTTCAACGATGCCAATATCTACGCTCTTATACTTTATTCGGGTTTTACCAGCCTCTATCCCCTGAGCTGTTTTGAATTCGATAGTTGCAGTGGGCACCTGTTCTAGCACGGTGCGGGCGACGAGCCATATGCCTACTAGTGCAGTGACGATGGGAATTAGCCAGACGATAGAAATGCTGGCTTTTTGACTAACTTCTGGCGTGTTGTGTTCGCTCACAATATTGTTCTGAGTCTATTATTAGTGTGGTCTGATTGCACGAGTTCCGAGGCAAGGGCTCTGTCCCAGATTAGCCGAGAATCAAAATTATTCGCTGCCAATATCGTCATTATGACTGCAGCACAAAAAAATGTTGCTCCTAGACCTGGCTCGATTGTAGCAATTAGTCCGAGTTTAACCAGCCCCGCTAAAAGACCCACAAGATAAACGTCAACCATTGACCAGGCGCCTACGACATGGGTAATTCGGTAGAGTAGTGTGCGGTCCCTTGGGCGCCATTCAGATCCTTTATTGACAGAATACAACAAATATCCCAGAGCAGTGAGTTTCATCGCAGGTACAACAATACTCGCGACTAAAACAATGAGCGCCAGACCCCATAAACCGGAGTCGATTAATCGAGTTACACCACTAATAATTGTATCAGGGTGACCAGAACCGAGTACCTTTACGGTCATGATAGGAAGAACGTTCGCCGGGATCAGCATCATTGTTGCGGTAAAGAGGTAAGCCAAGGTCCGCTGAACGCTGTCTTTGTTGCGGTGGTGTACAGAGGTGCCGCAGCGGGCACATTGGTGGGTATGTTCTGAGAAAGGTCTAACCAGTCCGCAGGTATGGCAATTGGTAACAGAAGTGCCCGGGGAAATGTCCTTGGTCGTCGCTTGTTTTACAGATGATAGCGCCCAGAACGCTTCAGATTCGAAGGTCGCGCGCGCCGCGGAGTACACAATAAGCATGAGACAAAACGCGATTAATCCGAGGCCCGGTATTACGGTAGCAAGGCTTTGAAGCTTGACCACTGCGACGAGGGTGCCGAGCATAAACACGCTGAGGAGGCTCCAAGGTTCAGCAATTTTGACGATTTGAAAAACCTGTTGATGGAATGGCGACAGATATCCAAAGGCGTGGGGAATGAGTAAATAGATCATGCCCAGTACGGATAACAGTGGAAATATGATACTTGTCAGTACAACCACAAGACCAAGTTCACCCATACCGAATTCATATAGTGCAAGACCACCGCTATAGACGAGGCCAACCTGCTCCAATCCACTCGTGCGCATAGATAAAAATGGATAGACGTTGGCAATAATTAGTAAGACAAAAGCTGAAAGGTAAAGCGCTAGACTCTTCGAAGTGGAATTCGCAATATTACGGTAGAGGAGATAGCCACAGCGCGCACAATTGGCCCGAGCACCGATTGGAATATCATGCTGCGCAAATAGCGCATCACATTCATGACAGGCAATGAGTGGCTCACCATCGGTCACGGCTTTTATTCCCCTTAGATAAATGGTTTTGATCCGGTGGTCCGGATCTTTCTATTGACAGTGAGTATACCACCACTTGCTTGATGCGCTTTAGGGTCGCCCGAAAATCTGCTGTGGCAACCAGGTCGCAAGCTCAGGTAAGAATATTAGCAGCACCATCATTAATAACTGCATGACGATAAATGGAATCACGCCACGATAAATATCCGTTGTTTTAATCGAAGCGGGAGCTACTCCACGTAGATAAAATAAAGCGAAGCCAAAGGGTGGTGTCAGAAAACTTGTCTGCAGGTTTAGTGCGATCATAATGCCTAACCAAATAGGGTCTATTCCCATAGCTAACAAGACGGGTCCGACGATAGGCACGACAACAAAAGTAATTTCGATAAAGTCCAGAATAAAACCCAGTAAAAAGATAACCAGCATGACAATGAATGTCGCACCGATAACGCCGCCAGGCATCCCTTCGAAAAGCGTCTTAATCAACTCATCGCCGCCATAACCTCTGAAGACCAGTGAAAATAGAGAGGCGCCGATCAATATAAAGAAAACCATGGCGGTGGTCTTGGTTGTTGAACGTGCAATGATGAGGGTAGATTTTATGCTTAGAGATTTTGTCAATAATGCCAAAATCAGTGCGCCTATTGCGCCAACTGCAGCAGCCTCTGTCGGTGTTGCGATACCTGTGAGTATTGAGCCAAGGACTGCGAATATAAGAAGCAGTGGAGATACTAGGCTGGTGAAGATCTCGACGAAGTTGACCGCTTCGGTACTTGCTACCGGAGGTGCTCGCGAGGGGGAAAGTCGAGCTACAATAATCAGATAGCAAAGATAAAATAAAACGAGCCCGAGTCCGGGAAGTACCGCGCCAGCAAACAGATCCCCAACAGAAATCGTTTTTGGACTAAATATCCCAAGACTAAGTTGTGCCTGTTGGTAAGCGTTAGATAAAACATCGCCAAGTAAAACAAGTGCAATCGAGGGTGGAATGATTTGCCCAAGAGTACCCGTCGCACAAATGGTGCCTGTTGCGAGGGCTGGATCATAGTTTGCCTTGAGCATCGAAGGTAGTGACATCAGACTCATCGTGACGACGGTTGCACCCACTATGCCAGTGCTGGCAGCCATCAACATACCAACCAGGGTAACGGCGATGCCTAGACCGCCGGGCATGGACCCGAATGGCTTGCTCATTGTGGCTAGTAGACGCTCAGCTATTTTTGATTGCTCTAGAATGACACCCATGAGAACAAACAAAGGCACTGCAATGAGGGTTTGGTTTGTAATGATGCCGAAAATTCGGTTTGGCGTTGCAAATAGAAAGGTTGGCTCAAATGTATTGGTAAGAATACCGACTCCCGCAGCGATAAGTGCTGTCCCCCCAAGCGTCAAAGCCACTGGATAGCCGAGAAGCAAGCAGGCAAAGACCACTGCGAACATTATTAAGGAAGCATATTCAACCATAGTCTATTTGGCCTGAGTTTTAACAGAGTCATTCAGAATGATTAGCAGCGAACGTAGGAATTCAGTAAGCCCTTGAACGAGTAACAAGCACGCCATGATGGGTATCAGGGTTTTTAGTAGATAAACCCATGGTAGGCCTCCAGGTTCGTAGCTCGTTTCATTCATCCTCCAGGATAAACTAACGTAATCGATGCTGGACCAAATGAGAAATAAACTCACTGGAAATAAGAAAATAGTCGTGCCTAACAGGTCGATGAATGCGCGAGACTTGGGTTTCAGTCGTGAATAAATAATATCTACGCGCACATGTGCTTGTTCTTTGAGTGCGTAGGGAATTCCTAACATAAAGATGATGCCGTGAAGATAGATAACAGCCTCAACCACTGGAATAAGACCCATGTTAAGGGAGTATCTGGCGATGACGACAATGCAGGTTAGTAGCCCCATTAAGAATGTTAAAGGGGCGACCAGATTGCCGATAAGATCCGCGGTTCTGTCTGATATTGTTATTAGGCGATGTAGCATTGCGTCTGACCGCTTATTATTAGGATTTCCTCCTGCACCCATTCGCGATAAAAATAGCACAAGATTGGTGAGCCAGGAACGTCAAAGTATACTGCAAATTTTAGTGTGTTCGACAGTTTGATGATCAGTTCATGTTCGCAATTTATGCTATCGGCATTCATCTTCAATATGTTGCAAAAAAGCAGCGGCGAGTTGGGTGTAGGTTCTA
>JBLHWY010000147.1:0-16264 GCA_047629195.1 Candidatus Azotimanducaceae bacterium | reverse complement strand
CAATTTGCTGCTTGTTGCCAGATTAGTGTACTTCTACAAGCCTATATGCCTGACTAATACCACGCGAGTCAAATTGACAAATAAATCAACGAGTGTATACATTGGGTTATAAAAAATGAGTGACGAGCAATATGGCGAATACAAATCCAGACTCAATGGCCTTTGACATAGATGCATTAAAAGTGAAATACAGGGCTGAGCGAGACAAAAGGCTTCGCCCTGATGGCAACGAGCAGTACCTTCAGCTTAAGGATCAATTAGCACATTATCTCGAAGACCCCTATACCCCTCGCGTTGAACGTGAACCCAAAAGAGACCATGTCAAAGTTGCGTTTATCGGTGGCGGGTTCGCGGGCCTGGTTACGGGCGCCAGACTTAAAGAAGCTGGCATCACTGACGTACGATTGATAGAAAAAGGCGGAGATTTTGGCGGCACCTGGTACTGGAATCGCTACCCTGGCGCACAGTGTGACACTGCGTCATTTGTGTATATGCCGCTATTGGAAGAAACGGGACACATGCCCACCGAGAAGTACGCGCATGCACCAGAAATCCTTGCGCAATGTCAGCGTATTGGCAAACAGTACGACCTGTACGCTGGCGCACTTTTTCATACCGAGGTTGAGGCACTGGAATGGCAAGAAGCTGAGTCACGCTGGCTCATCAAAACCAATCGCGGCGACGAATTCACCGCGCAATATATCGGCACTGGCACGGGCCCGCTGCATGTACCGAAGCTGCCGGGTATTGCCGGTATCGAGACCTTCAAAGGTCACTCGTTTCACACCAGTCGCTGGGACTACAATTACACTGGCGGCGACCCAAAAGGCTCGAAAATGGACGGTCTGGCAAACAAGCGTGTTGGCATCATCGGCACTGGCGCAACGTCTGTACAGTGCGTGCCCCACTTGGCCAAAGCCTGCAAAGAGCTTTACGTATTCCAGCGCACGCCCTCTTCTATCGACATTCGTAACAATGCCCAAACTGACCCTGATTGGTTCAGCGAGATCGCGACCGAAGGTTGGCAACAACGTTGGCTTGAAAACTTTACCGCAAACCAAACCGGCGACAATACTGTAGAAGATTTAGTGATGGATGGATGGACTGATCTTTCTCGAAGAGTGAGGTCAAAAATTATGTCTTTGCCTCCCGAGAAAATGACGCCCGAAAACATGATGGCGGCTTATGAAGACTCTGACTTCGAAAAAATGGAGCAGATACGCGCCCGGGTGAACACAATTGTCAAAGACGATGTGACGGCTGAGAAACTAAAAGCCTGGTATCGACAGCTGTGTAAACGACCATGCTTTCATGATCAGTACCTTCAAGCCTACAACGAGCCAGGCACTTACTTGATAGATACAGACGGTCAAGGCGTCGAGAAGATTACAGAGAAAGGTATTGTCGTCGCAGGCAAAGAATACGAGCTGGACTGCATCATCTACGCTTCGGGATTTGAGGTTGGTACCGAATATGAGCGACGCGCGGGTTACGACATGGTGGGTCGTGACGGACAAAAGCTGTCTGATTACTGGGCTGACGGCATGCGCACAAAACACGGGGTACATGTTCATGGGTTTCCCAACGCGTTTATTGTTCAACCGACTCAAGGCGCAAATCTGATTTCTAACGTGCCTCACAATTTGACTGAGGCGGGTAGAACAATAGCAATGATAATCAAACATGCGACCGATACTGGCAACCAGCAGGTCGAGGTTACCAAAGCGGCAGAAGACAGCTGGCTTGAACTACTTCAATCTGGCACCGGCAGCGGCATTATCGGCTCGCCTGACTGCACCCCGGGTTACTACAACAATGAAGGTAAAACACCGCGACCAGGTTCAGAGCTCGCGGTTGGATACCCAGCGGGTGCGATGGCCTATTTCAAATATCTGGATGAATGGCGCAGTACTGGCAAATTCGAGGGGTTGGAATTTTTTTAGAAAAGGAATTTGCTAAACCAGCGAAGCTTATTGCATCTCTCATAGCTGAAGAAAGTTGAAGAAAAAGGTATGGTCTGTCTTTGATCCCAAGGCGCTCAAATTAGGCATACCAATATGTTCGGCGTGATTAGTGCGCAAGCACATTTACTACCTCTTGCACTCGTGCTGACAATGGCTACGATTGGTATCGAACTCCGTGTGTCGTATTTTGTTGCGCTACTGGCAAAACCTAAAACCCCAATAATCGGTACGCTGATCCATACGTTCACATTTCCGGTTATTGCTACTTGTCTTGTTTTCACCATCATTTCATTTCAACTACCCTTATCCGAACCGCTGTTAATCGGCATTCTGCTCATTGCTGCTTGTCCAAGCGGTGGTTTTTCTAATGTGCTCGTTCTCATCGCCAAGGCAGACATTGCGCTCTCGGTGCTGCTGACCTCAATTTCGAGCATATTTTCTTTTGTCACCGTGCCGCTATTCTTTTGGGCATTCGGTCAGTTCACGCCGCAGCTATCGGGTACGGTCGAAATCCCTGTATTAGACACATTTTTGCGTCTTTTTTTACTAATCGTGTTTCCAGTTGGAGCAGGTATGGCATGACTACATTTTAAAGAAACGTTTGTACAAAAAAACACGAGACGACTTCAGAACTACACTCAAATAGGTTTGTATGTTGTTCTTATCATGATTCTATTCGAAAGCTGGGGGACTTTGAGCACCGGCATATTAGAAGAACTGCCCTGGTCGTTAGGGTTATGCCTTACTGCTTTGGCAGCGGGTTATGGTGTGTCTAGATTATCGGGCATGACGCCCAATGATAGCGCAACAATTGCGATTGAAGGTTCAATTCGCAATCTTGCAGTAGCCTTCTTGATTGCCGCCACAGTACTCAATCGAGTGGATATCGCGGTGTTACCCAGCGTCTATTTTATTGCTGTATTAGTGGTCGGTTTTGGCTTTGCAGGTATTTGGCGCAGCACACACAAGCCTTAGCGGCTAAGTGAGGTGTGGAATGATGTCTTTCGCAACTCGTTCAATGACTTGGTAGCGAGGATCGAACGGTGGCAATAGCATCACCTGATTAAGCCCAGCACCATCTAACTCGTAAAGTTGAGTCAAAATCTCGTCCTGGGTACCAACCAAACAGCTCGCCTGAATGACCTCTTTGGTGACAAACTTTTCTTCCTCAGGTAGCACCCAACAATTGTGTCCCGCGTGTATCCTTTGATGCCGTCGCTCCTCGGGCACTTCATTCATCATTGCAGTATATTCTGGCCAGATACCTGCGAGGTAGTTTGGCGGCTGATGTCCGAAATTTCGTAATTGATCATAGGCATAATGCACCGCTGCCATCGCAAAGGCTCCACACTCGTGCTTAACTCGATCTGAGTCCACAGCTTCACCGTCATCGAGCACAACCATTGTTGTTAGTGCAGTCGTGTAAAATTCATTTCTACTGATCGACTTTCCGGCATCCAGCGCACCCTTTTCAATCATCGACCACATCGCCTCCATACCTCCAGAGTTCGCAGCAAAAGCAAGCACGGCTCCATCACCATGTTTACCGGCGAGTCCTAACGATCTTGGCCCGAAGCCTGAAACATACATAGGAATCTTATCTTCGAAATTGACGAAGCCCTTGTCTGCCATGATATGTCGTATGGGCACGCCAGCGCCCGATTCTGAAGCGCCCAACATCGCTTCTTTACCTTGTATCAATGGCGTTATCTCAGCCAGATAACGATCAAATGCTTTGATACGTTGGGGCGGTTCACCCATCACGCGCATTGCCGTATTACCTGCTCCGACGCCAAAAAATGTTCTCCCAGGCGCAATCGCGTTAATTGTCGCAATACCTGCAGCATTAACCGGGGCTGGCCGCGTACTTGATACAGCAACACCAGTGCCGATTTTTATACGGTTTGTCTTGGAAGCAACAAGCGCTAGAGTGGCGTAACAGTCAGACCATAGCATCTGACTATCCGCCATCCATGCGTGGCTATACCCCAATTCCTCTGCTCGAACGACATAATCAATGTCGTTAATGTGCGACGCAACGCAAATACCTAGTTCCATTCGATTCTCCCATTATCCGTATCAAATTTAGTCGACCTCCTCCTGTATGCACTGAGGCTGTCGATGCTAAGATAGCACCTTTTACCACGACATAAACAGACAATATGATTAGCCACTTTTTACTAAAAAAATGTCAACGATCTGAGTTTTCAAGCTATGAGTAACCTTCCAGAGTCTACTGAGGTGCTCATCATCGGCGGCGGTATCGTTGGCTGCTCAATCGCTTATCATTTGACCAAGCTTGGCATCAAAGATGTTGTTTTACTTGAGCGCAAGCAACTCACCAGCGGCACAACCTGGCATGCCGCGGGATTGGTCGGTCAACTTCGTGCGACACTGAACATGACACGACTGGCGCAATACACTGCGCAATTGTATAAGGACCTGGAGGCAGAAACGGGCCAAGCAACGGGTTATATGGAGACAGGTTCTCTCAGCCTCGCTTTGCACGGCGAACGTCTAGAAGAACTTGAACGGCAGGCAACCATGGCCAATGCGTTTGGTGTCGATTGCCAGGTGATCGACAGTGCATTTGTGAAAAACCATTGGCCCGATATTAGTTCAGACGGAATATTAGGTGGCGTCTATCTAAGCGGTGACGGACAGACAAACCCTGTAGACACAACGATGGCACTGGTTCGCGGCGCACGGAATGGCGGCGCACTCGTCATTGAAAATACCGCAGTCGAGCGGCTTACGACAGATTCAAGCCAAGTTACCGGCGTTATCACCGAAAATGGTGAAACGATCAAAGCACGAAATGTGGTCATTGCATCGGGCATGTGGGCAAGAGATTTCGGCGCCCAGCATAACGTGTCGATTCCGTTACAAGCTGCTGAACATTTCTATTTTGTTACTGAACCGATCGAGGCGCTGCGGCAAATGCGCCCGACACTGCGCGTACCCGACGAACATGCGTACTACAAAGTAGACGCCGGAAAACTTCTTTTAGGCGCATTTGAACCCGTTGCTAAACCCTGGGGCATGAACGGTATACCGAAGAATTTTGAGTTTGATTCCCTGCCAGAGGATTTTGAACATTTTGAACCCATTTTCGAAACTGCGCTGAAGCGATACCCCGCACTTGAATCGGCAGGAGTCAGCCTATTTTTTAACGGTCCGGAAAGCTTCACCCCGGACGATAGGTATCTGTTAGGTGAAACACCGGAGCTAAAAAACTTGTTTGTAGCCTGTGGGTTTAATTCTATTGGCATCCAATCATCGGGAGGCGCTGGCAAAGTGCTCGCGGAGTGGATTAAGTTAGGACATCCACCAATGGATTTGTGGGATGTTGATATACGAAGGACCTTTCCATATCAGAGCAAAAAGCCTTATCTATATGAACGCACCAAAGAAACATTAGGCTTGCTTTATGCGATGCATTGGCCAAACCGGCAATATGAAACAGCCAGGGGAATCAAGGAAGGACCGCTACACACTGAATTTCTGTCTAATAACGCAGTGATGGGCGAACTTGCTGGCTGGGAAAGACCCAACTGGTATGCAAAGGGGATGAAAGCAGAATATGAGTACACTTATGCTAAACCAAACTGGTTTCCCGGCTGCCATGATGAGTGCCAGTCAATTCAAAATGAAGTTGCCTTAATAGACCAATCTTCTTACCCCATTTATACAGTGCAAGGGCCTGATGCCTTGGCGGTGCTGAATCAAGTTTCTGCAAACAACATTGATGTTGCACCAGGACAAATCGTTTACACACAGTGGTTGAATGCCAGAGGCGGGATAGAGGCAGACGTCACCATCACGCGACTCGCTGAAGATGAATTCATGGTGGTGAGTGCCTGTGCTTCAGAACTCCGAGACTTTCGTTGGCTGCAACAGCATGCTTCGAACTTTGACGTCAGCGTCAAAAACAAGACTGAACAAGAGTTTATGCTGGGTATTATGGGCCCGAATTCCCGCGCATTATTATCCGAGATATCACAGCAACATGTCGACGACAGCGCACTACCCTATTACCAATCTCGAGTGTTTAACGCTAACGGTACAAATTTTAGGGCAAACAGACTCAGCTACGTCGGCGAACTCGGGTATGAGCTATATTTTAATCGAGCAGATGCAAAAGATCTATACAAGCGATTGACTGCAGCAGGTGTGAAATACGATTTAGGCTATGCCGGCTTTCATGCGATGAACGCCTGTAGAATCGAAAAATCCTACAAGCACTGGGGTCACGACATTCATGACTCAATCAACCCTTATCAGTCAGGTCTTGGTTTTGCAGTCGATATGGAAAAAGATGATTTTGTAGGCAAAACAGCGTTAATCGGCAAAAAAGGTAAACAAACAAAAAGGCTTGTAAGCCTAGCGATTGCATCAGAAGACGCAACAGAAGAAGAGCCGCTGCTGATTCATGACGAACCGATATTCTGCGATAATCAGATGGTAGGCTTAACAACCTCGGGTGCCTGGGGATTTAGAGTAAATAGAAGCTTAGGCATTGCGGTGATGGAACATCCCGACGGTGTAAACGCCAAGTTTCTTGAAAACAGACAATTCGAGATTGAAGTTGCATGTAAGCGCTACCCAGTAGATGTCAAATTGGGTGGATTTTACGACCCAAATAATCGTCGTATGCAGGGTTGATGGTGATCCTGTTACGTATTTCTGACGTTATTAATCTGCGCTCAATCAATATCACCCGCAGCCCCAACAAATTACAATGAGTCAATCATGAATAACAAAGCCGTACTACTCGTCAACCTAGGCTCACCCGACAATCCAGATGTATCTTCAGTAAGGCGGTATCTAAACGAATTTTTGATGGACCCGTATGTTATTCAGCTACCTTGGATACTTCGACGCCTCATCGTGGGCTTATTTATTCTACCTTTTCGACCAAAAGCCTCGGCCCATGCCTACCAAAGCGTATGGACCGACGAGGGATCGCCGCTCATTGCACTATCAATGAAATTGCTCAAAGCGGTTCAGGCACACTCTGATTTGCCCGTAAGAATGGCAATGCGCTATGGCAACCCCAGCATTGAATCACAAATTCTTGAGATAAGTCGCATTGAAGATATTAGCGAATTGTTTCTTGTACCGCTTTATCCCCACTATGCGCAAAGCACGATCTTAACAACTATCAGCGAAGCCGAGCGGGTGCTAAAGAAGCATAAGCTGGACCTCAATCTTAAAGTGATCAAGCCTTTTTACGACGAGCCAAGTTACATCGACGCCCTGGTCAAAAGCACCGAATCCTGGATTGGCAAAGACGCCGATTACGAGCACGTCCTATTTAGCTATCATGGTCTGCCTGAACAACATATAACGGACACCGACCCAACGGGAAGTCATTGTCTTAAAGTGGATAATTGCTGCAACACAACTTCGCCAGCACACGCTACCTGCTATCGGCATCAAGTCTTGAGAACGACCGAGTGTTTTGTCGCCGAGACAGGCTTAAAGCCAGATCAATATACCATCGCATTTCAATCGCGTCTGGGTCGCCAACAATGGCTGGAACCTAGTACAGAAAACACATTGATAAAGCTGGCGCAGTCTGGCGTAAAGAACTTACTAGTTATGTGCCCGGCATTTGTCAGCGATTGCCTTGAAACGCTTGAAGAAATTGAACTTCAGGGTACAGAGACTTTTAAAGAACATGGCGGAGAATCATTAACACTTATCCCATGTTTGAACGACAGTCCACTCTGGGTCGAGAACCTGACAAAAATGCTTGAGGCTTCCTAGCGTGCGAGTTACTGGCTATTTACCCGTAAATGTAGGTTTTCGCTTATTCAGGAAAGCGTCAATACCTTCATTCTTATCGTCTGTTTGTAGCAAAGCGCCCTGACCAATTTTCTCCATTGTCAGCGCGGCCTCTTTGCTTCCTTCCATACCCTTATGAATCATCAGCTTCATAAACTGAGGGACAAACGGTGCAAAGGTCGCAAGATGTGCGGCCCTTCGCGCCAATTCAACCATCAGTTGGTCGACCTCTGTCACACAAGTGACTAAACCAATCTGAAGCGCGTGTTCAGCGCTTATAGGTTCGCCCATCAACATCATTTCCATCGCCCAACCACGACCAACGATCCTTGGTAGCCGCACAGTGGCACCACCACCGGGAATGATGCCGAGCTTTCCTTCTGGTGTGCCGAAACGACTGCCTTTCGAGCAAATTCGCATATCGCAGCCCAATGCAACCTCGAGGCCGCCGCCCATGCAAATACCATCAATCGCCGCTATCGTTGGCTTAGGCAAATTCTCTAACTGAAGCGCAAGCCCTTGCACTATAGGCTCCAACGCTTTTTTCAAATCCCGGTGCATCACCTCATTAAGGTCAGAACCAGATGCAAAGGCTCGACCACCAGCGCCGGTAATGCCAACAACGCGCACCGTTTCGTCAGCTGCTGCGAGATCAACTGCTTGCTGCAACTCACTTAGCGTTTGCAGAGAGATGGCATTATGTTTTTCCGCACGATTGATTGTAATCAGCGCTAGTGAATCTTTCACATCATAAAGAATACACTCAAAAATCGGGGCCGAATTAAGTGTTGCATCAGCGGATGTGTTGTTAACCGTCGTATTTTGGTTCATCAGTATTTTCATCTGGCATTGGGCGAGCGACAGGCTACTGCCAGTCACCCGTAGATTCAAGTCTACTTTCGATTAGCTATTCATCCCAATTCATACTTTTGATAACAAAGGGACTCGCTCAAAGCTTAAGTTCACCGTTCGCTATTTTTTCAAAAAGTTGATCTCGATCCTGATGAAACCTGCGAGCTGCAAAATAGAAAAATGGAATCGCTGTGGCAGACAAGCCGGAAAACACCAATAAAGTATAGGTATAGGGTTCTTCCACGCCCTGTGTGATCAGATAGTCGATTAAGAAACCAGATGCGGTAATGCCAATCGCGAGACCAATCAGATTCAGAGCAAGCAGATAAAATGCGACAACGGTTGATCGGATCTGCGGCGGAACAAGCTCTTGTACTGTTGAGAAAGTTGGTCCGTAAAAGCTACCTAGCTGAAAATAGGCACAAAATATCGCAAACCAAAAGAAACCACTGTTGGGATCAACCAAACGATAAACAAAACCTATGGGCACAAGCACCAGTAATATGACGACCAGAAACATGGGTCGACCGCTGGACATATGCTTTTGCCACCAATCACTGCCAAGCCCGCCAAATAGATTACCTAGTACGCCGCCGGCAACTGCCCACCAACCCGTGGCCTGGGCGATATAGGCACGGTCAAAGCCTCTCTCCTGCACAAACCAAAGTTGTTCAAAAGCTGCAGCCCCTAGAATAAAGTGAGTCGCGACACCTCCTGCCATGGTTAACGCGAGCGCGGGAGATGACCTGAGTATAGAAAATAATAGCCGAATTATCTGGCCAAAACTCTGCTTCTTAGAGCCAGCGGAATCTGTCGCGAGATGTTTTCGAGGCGTTTCTTTTATGAACAACATCACAATAGAAAGAACGACACCGATTGCTCCGAGGGCGTAAAAACAATTACGCCAACCAATTTTAGGCCCTAAATAACCGGCAACTAGCAGGCTGACACCAACACCCACCGGGACACCAAGATAATAAAACCCAGATG
This sequence comes from Candidatus Azotimanducaceae bacterium, assembly GCA_047629195.1. Lineage (GTDB taxonomy): Bacteria > Pseudomonadota > Gammaproteobacteria > Pseudomonadales > Azotimanducaceae > UBA4582. The sequence continues at coordinate 6,668 of JBLHWY010000147.1, read as the reverse complement.
CAAACCCCAGCCTGCTAGCTGGAAACCGATCCGCCAGCATAGACATCGCTGTTGGGGTCAAAGCAGATTCACCGACGCCAATAAACATTCGGGGAATGGCCATACTGACAAAACCTTTCGCGGCACCTGAAGCAGCGGTTAACACACTCCATAAGGCCAAACCAAAGGCGATAAGACGCGGCCGATGAACCATATCCGCCAATGCGCCCATAAAAAGCCCCATGACTGCGTAGAAAGCAATAAACACAAGTCCCGTTAAAAGCCCAAATTCGGCATTGGTTAGATCTAGGTCAGGCACAATAAAATTCGCGAAGCTTGCCAGCAATTGTCGATCAACAAAGTTCATGACGTTAAGCAGGGTGAGAAAACACAAGAACATGAACTGCTTCGCTTCTATCTTTTCTTCCGCTGAATCCACTTCGGTTATCACGACAATCCCCTTCATTATTATTCGTTGGCTTGTAAGCCTGTTTCTTTTCATCCAGAGTATTGCGCATACAGCAGTCTGTCAATCAGACTGAAAGGTTGGCCCTACAACTCGGGAAGGCATAAGCTATGGGGATGAATACATTAGTCATAGCAAGTGAATGTGCCGCCGGCCTGTTTCCCAAAAACACGCTCGCGGGCTTTCAGCACTGTCAGAATATTGGGGTTGATGGCATCGAATTCGACGTACATCTAAGTCGCGATGGGCACGTAGTCGTTCAGCACGACTATCTACTAAACAAACAGGTCACAAGAGATACCGCTGGGAATTGGTTAGCAGCACCCGGCCCAGGTATGGGTGAAATGACACTTGCCGAAATCAAACAGTATGACGTTGGGCGATATTCGCCCAGTGCCAGGGAAAATCTGGAATATCCAGACTATCAACCGATTGATGGCACCAGAATTCCGACCCTCGTCGAATTCATTGAGCAAGTACAACTGAAACAAACAGGCAGGCCAAAGCTCTGGCTTGAGCTTAAAACCGATCCCTTTAATCGGACCCAAAGCGCTGACCCTAAAGCGCTACTGGATACTGTTTTGCAAAACCTGACTGATGCAGATTTACTACGCAACACGGTGCTGCTCGCATTCGAATGGGATGTGCTTCTGCGCGCGCAGTCACTCTGTCCTGAAATCGAGACAGATTTTTTGACCATCAACAGAAACTATCTGGCACACAGCTACCGAAAGCTTGAGAACATCAATCCAGATGATTTGTACGGCAAAGGATTCACAGAGCACCCAAATCTTTCTTTCGCGGAGCGCATTAAAAATGCTGGTGGTACGTGGTGGGGGCCCCTCGCAATGGATGTTAGTGAGGGCGATGTAGCTGCGGCCCAGAAATTAGGACTCAAGGTCAATTTATGGGGCGTGCCATCGACAAACGAAGGTATGAGAGTTAACTTGAATAAGCACCCAGACGCGATAACGCTGAGTTGCCCAGACAAGCTGATGGCTTTACTCGCGCCCAGCTAACTTCGACTCGGCTCACCTAAATCGGCCTAGTCCTGCGGTAACTATTCAGTATTCTCCTACTGTTGCAGCTTCGAAACCAATGATCGCAGCATCGAGTGACCCTCCGCTAAAGAAAACGTCCCTACCAACTTAATGCGCAAAGGGTCGGACCATATGCTGCTGAATCCCCTTTTTAGTCCGCAGGAGGTGTTAAAATCGTATTCACCCCCTTGAGGACAAGTTCGCCAACAAGTCGGCGGTGACATTTAGGCCAAGACACCATAATTCGGCCTGAAATCAACTAAAAAGAGCACACACAAAAAACAACAGCTTCTGATGACCCATCTTGTGAATTTTACTGCGGGATGGCTTAATAGCGCACCTCAGCATAACCACGAAGAAAGATCACAAGTTGTCAGTAAAACACGCTATAAACAATCTGAAATTGATCACCCGCGCGACGTTGGGAATGCTCTTGTTGTCTGTTCAAATCGCGAGCGCGCAGTCTGTGAGACCTGCCCAATTGCTGTCTACCGTCAATCCAGCACTGTTACAAACTGAAGGTATTCCCGCAGGCTTGATTCATGATGAGCAAAATTCACGATACCTATTCTGGGCTGAATTAGAAGCTGGAAAACTACATTTATTAGAACGGACCGAAACTGGCAGCTATCTCAAAAGAAACTCTGTTCCAATATCGATAGGAAAAGCCGGATTTGGCAAAGAGGTCGAGGGCGATCTCAAAACGCCAGTTGGGCTTTATAAAATCACTTCATTTTTAGGTGATGATCAACTGACCGACAAGTATGGAACTGGCGCCTACCCGCTAAATTATCCAAACAATTGGGATCGGGTCAAAAAACGAACAGGTCACGGTATCTGGTTACATGGATTGCCAAAGGGCGTGAGCAAACGCCCGTTACTCGATAGTGATGGTTGTGTGGTGGTTTCTAATCCAATACTCAACGACTTCAATTCGTACATTAAAACCGGCGAAAGTACGTTTGTTCTATCCGAGAAACTGGAATGGCTACCACCAGAAACCGAACAACCCGCAAACGACATTTTGGAGGCGCTAGATAGCTGGCAAGAAGATTGGTCTGCCAACGATAACAAGGCTTACCTCAGCCATTATCACAAAGATTTTACCGATACAAAAAGAAACCTTTCACAGTGGACAAGTTACAAAACCAGAGTGAACGCATCCAAGCAACATATTATGGTGAACCTGACGCAGCTAAGTGTCATTGCCTACCCAGGTGAGGACAACCTAATATCAAGCCGCTTCTATCAGGACTACCGGAGTAGCAATTTCAATTGGCAAGGATGGAAACAACTTCTGTGGCGAAGAGCCGAGAACGGTGAATGGAAAATTCTCTACGAGGGTAACGGATAATTCATATGTATTTATTGCGCAGCATTCGTTTTGCTACATTTCTTGCTATGGCGACCCTCATCCTGTCTTCATGTTCGTCTTCGCTCTCAAGAGAACCTGCAAGTGGCGGGCAGGATCAGACATCAAAGTCTAAAACACCAGTATCGAAAGAAGCTGTTCTCGATGGCCAATCTTCTTCGAGTGAACAAACCTCGGCAGCAGGCAAACTATTAACACCGCAAGCTATGGGCGTGTCTCAGACAAATTCCAAAGAACAACATGCATTGGCAATAAAACTCTGCCAAGAGATCGGTTCGAAACTAGGAAGTGTCAGCATCGATGATTGTTTACAGCAACAGCTCATCCACTCAGAGCTTACCATTCAAGGCCGTTCCCTTGCCTATCGTGAATATCCACCACTCGCTGGCCGCGAACCCTTGGGCAAAGTGCTTGTCATAGGGGGAATCCATGGTGATGAATTCTCCTCTGTTTCAGTATTGTTTAAGTGGATGAACATTCTAAACGAACATCATTCCGGCCTCTTTCACTGGAGATTTGTACCAGCGCTTAATCCTGATGGGCTATTGCGAAAGAAATCACAACGACAGAATCATAACGGCGTCGATCTCAACCGCAATTTTCCAACCACAGATTGGGAAGAACATGCCCTGACGCACTGGCGTAATAAAACACATAAAAATCCGCGCCGAAACCCTGGCGAAACACCCGCAAGCGAACCAGAAGTAAAGTGGCTTGTTCAACAAATTTCAATCTTTAAGCCTGATATTATCATTTCGATACATGCCCCTTACCATCTGGTCGATTATGATGGCCCACCTACTGCGCCAAATAAGCTTGGCAGCTTATATTTGCGGGATTTGGGCGTATTTCCAGGCTCTCTTGGTAACTATGCAGGCATAGACCTCAACGTGCCAATTGTGACAGTTGAATTAAAGTCCGCTGGAATTATGCCACCCGAAAAAGAGATTGATGCCATGTGGTCGGACCTTGTCCGTTGGCTACGAGATCAGCTATCAGCAAAATTCTCTGACTATGAAACCAGTGAAGACGACTCAGAACTTTCCTTAGGACAATAAGTCTCAGCAGAACAAGCAGACTGCTTGTCTCTGGGTTGTTGGGCACTACTCAACTTCAGGTACTGCAAGCTCGGGTAGTGCAAGCTGCTGACTGTCAATCACCCTGGCCGCCTTGAATACTGCTTTGGGTTCAATTGTTCGCACTTGCTCTAACCAGAAAACACCGTCATAAGGTTCACTGTTCCCCCTCGTGCCTAGCACATCAAGGTCACCGTCTTTATCCAGATCACGAAATAACCATTTGTCATACATGCCCCGCTTGGGTCTGGCGACATCATGGGCCAACCAGTTTTTCAGCTTGCCTGCACCTTTTTCAGTGCTGGGGTTTTCGAACCAGATGATTCTGCCTACAGGATCATTCGCAGAGACCAGCGGTCCATCCTTATGTCGTGGTCCACGGCTGTACCCCCCGGCAAAAACGTCAAGATCTCCATCACTGTCAATATCCCCGAACCTGACGCTAACGAGTTGGTCCGGGCTAGCTTTACCTAATACAGAAAACTGCCAGTCGTCTTTAGGATCCTTTGGCTGCAGCAGCAAGACTAACCATCCCGGCCAAGCGGTGGATAGAATATCTAGCCGACCGTCGCCATTAAGATCGGCATAATCCATATTGAATCCTGTGATCGAGAGGTTTTTAGGGGCATCGGGAACCTCTATTTTATGAACAGTGAAATTTAGCTCTCCTTTGTTTTCATACCAAAATACTCTGCGCTCAGCCCGGCTGCCGGCAACAATATCTAAGTCCCCATCGCCATCAAGGTCAATAGGCTCAGCATTGATAGGCACCCTCACTTGACTCAACACTTGTTCTTTCCAGTCCTTTGGGTCAAGCGGGTCAATACCAGGAACATATAGCGAAATGCTCTTTGCTGGAGGACTTTTTAGATCTGGGCTCTGCTCTCCTTTATTCGCTGCCACGACCTCCAACCTACCATCACCATTAAAATCAGCAAGAAAGGCACGTATGTATGAACCTCTATTCTTACTCACTTCGATAATGGTTCTGGGCCAGGTCTGACCTCGAATATCTTTACCTGGATTCTGAAAATAAATAAGATGAGCGAGTTCGCAGGCAACAACCACATCAATAAACCCGTCTCCATTCACATCACCTAAGGTGACATCTTCTGCGGCCGCGGCCTCATGGCCACTGGCCAGCGTAGACAACCTCCAACGCGTGGGATCAGGTCCACCCCAGGCAATTCTGACGTGGCCAATAGGTTTACCGTCGTAGATGGTATCTGATTCGTGAACGGAGACAATGTCTTCAAAACCGTCGTTATCAAGATCTGCCATCGAAAGGCCGTCACTTCCGCTGAGGTCGCTGACACCCCGGCTTGGGTCATCAATAATATGTTCGTGCCAAGAGATGTATTCGTCAGTTTTTGCTTGGGCAGTTGAGAGTCTGGCAGCTACAGGCGTATCGCAGGTACCGCAAAGAACCCCTTCGTGCGAGGCTGCCATTATTCGGCGCCAAAGTTCCTGATTGAAGTTTTTCTCAGGCTGGGCACCTAAGCGAACTACAATAAGATTCATACTCGGTACAACGTAGAGTTTTCTCCCCAACGCACCCTGCGCAGCGTACATATCAGAAGGCGCCGCAGGTGCAATACCAGCCAAATCCAACTCATTAGCATCTAAAACTGATTGACCATTAAGCCACCATAAATAACCATATGCTGGGTTTAGTGGCTGACTAGGCTCCGTTGCCTTTACGTAATAACTTTTATCAAAAAGACGCTTACCGCCCCACTCGCCGCCCGCAAGCATCATTTTCCCAACTTTCGCAAGATCGTTAGACGTCATTTGTAATCCAATAGGGTTCGCGTCCATACGCGCAGTCGCCCAACGCCGCGTATACCACTGCGTGCCCGTCAGGCCCAGAGGTGTTGCCAGCCATTGCTTTGTTATTTGGTGAATAGATTTTCCCGAAACAGCTTCAAGAATGCTCACCAGATAGCCATATGATTCTGTATTGTAGTTCCAGACTTCACCTGGCAATGATTGCTCTATCTCTTTTCCTTTTGTTTGAGCAGGAAGACCTCCTGTCATTGTTAGCAAGTGTCGAACTGTAATCAAAGACTCAGGCTTTTTCGCAATAGAGGACCAGCCTTCTTTTAGATAGTTTGAGACGGGCATGGTGATATCAAGCGAGCCTTTGGTTTGAGCTATGCCAACCAAAATTGAAACGATACTTTTTTGTAAAGACGCTACATCCTCGATAACTCGGCCATTCTTATCATGTCCACGTGACAACGCTTTATGTACTCGGCCCGCTTTTACTTTCCACTCAACATCGACTAGCACCTTTCCATCCTGGATTAAGAGTAAACTGGTGGATCCCTGCGTCTTAGCGTAGCTGACAACTTCTTTGAGCTTTATATCGTTCCAGTATCCGTTTTCTAGATCTTTGTCGACAGCCGACGATGCTTGCACCGACAGCAATGACAGCAGTACGACGAACCAAAATTTGCTAAAAAATAGGGAAATCTGCATTAGTGACTCCAGGACTCACTTTAGATTCGGACTCACTTTAGATTCGGACTCACTTTAGATTCGGAGTAAGAGGAGCTTGGTTTCTTGAGAAACAACATCAATATTGCACTCAATAAATTTGCGCTACCCACAATCAGGATCGCACCGTTGTAATCTCCGAACACATCAAAGTAATAGGATGTTGCCAGCGGCGCGCCTGCGGTTAACAATATACTAAACGGCATCGCTGCACTTCTTACACCGCCGAGATACCG
>JBLHWY010000146.1:0-16338 GCA_047629195.1 Candidatus Azotimanducaceae bacterium | reverse complement strand
AACGTGAACATGAATGTCGAGCTGATTTCACCGATTGCGATGGAAGATGGTCAACGTTTTGCGATACGCGAAGGCGGCCGAACGGTTGGCGCTGGAGTTGTTGTTAAGATCGAAGGCTAGCAGATAGCTGCTACGCTGGGGTTATGAGATCGCTAGAGTCAGAGTAAGGTATCAGATTAAGTTTTTCGATTCGTCGGAAGCTATGGCACCTTGCTTTGATAACAGTCATTTCACTTTGCTTTGACCCCATGATTCAAGAAAGAAGTTTTGCCTGAAGGCCAGTAGCTCAATTGGCAGAGCAGCGGTCTCCAAAACCGCAGGTTGGGGGTTCGATTCCCTCCTGGCCTGCCAGCAATGGCAAGCAAGCGTCGGACCTTCTGTCGGTCCTTCTGAAGTACATAATCACTAGTGCTTACTAGCCTGGTTGGTACTTACTAGATTAGTAATAAGTTAGTAATAACGAAGTTGTCGTAAATATGAATGCAAAGACAGAAATATCAGCGAACAAACTCGATCCGCTACTTTGGTTGGTTGTTGTTGCGATAGTGTTGGGCGGTGTTTACGCCAATACCGTATACGCATCAATCACATTAATAGTGAGGGCATTGGCTGGCGTTGGTGTTTTCGCAGTCGCGGTTGCTATCGCGATGCAAACAGCTTCGGGTAAGTCAGCATGGAACCTTCTTAAGGAAGGTCGTGTAGAAATACGTAAGGTTGTATGGCCTACACAGCAAGAAACGACCCAAACGACATTGATTGTCGTTGTTGCTGTATTTGTTGTAGGTTTGTTGTTGTGGGGTCTAGATTCGGCGCTGAGCTATGGTGTTCAAGCGGTCATAGGTTAGTTAGGAGAGCGCTTTGTCAATGAGATGGTATGTTGTCCACGCCTATTCCGGTTTCGAGAAGCAGGTTATGCGCTCGCTTCACGAACGTATAGAGCTGTCAGGGCTGCAGGAAAAGTTTGGTGAAATACTAGTGCCTGCGGAAGAAGTCGTTGAAATGCGCGCTGGCAAAAAACGTAGAAGTGAAAGAAAATTTTTCCCCGGTTATGTCCTGGTTGAAATGGATCTTGATGATGTCAGCTGGCATCTAGTCAAGGAAACACCAAAAGTATTGGGTTTCATTGGCGGTAAGGCTGATCAGCCAGCGCCAATTACCGAAGCCGAAGCGGCAACGATACTCCAGCGAGTGCAGGCCGGTAGCGAACAAGCAACGCCTAAGACAGTTTTTGAGCCTGGCGAACTCGTTAGGGTTATCGATGGGCCATTCAATGATTTTAATGGTGTTGTTGAAGAGGTTAATTATGAGAAGAATCGTCTGCACGTTGCAGTGACGATTTTCGGTAGATCAACGCCCGTTGAGCTTGACTTCGGTCAAGTAGAAAAGGGCTAGTGAAGAGAAGAGTACGCATACTAATCTGAGAGCAACTTTTAGCCGAGTTGTTCTCACATAAGGGGACCTGGACGCAGTGAAGATTTTTCTAAGCGATGTTCAGGGCTAGCACCCACAGGAGGTTTCTAATGGCTAAGAAGATAGATGCATATATAAAGCTGCAGGTCCCTGCAGGAAAGGCAAATCCTAGTCCGCCCGTTGGTCCAGCTTTGGGTCAGCACGGCGTGAACATTATGGAGTTCTGTAAAGCATTCAACGCTGAAACTCAGTCAATGGAAGCTGGCATGCCAGTTCCCGTTGTCATCACAGTTTATAGTGATAAGAGCTTCACTTTTATTAAAAAGACTCCCCCTGCTTCTGTGCTTTTGAAGAAGGCCGCAGGTGTTGCTAAAGGCAGTCCCACGCCTCATACCGATAAAGTTGGTAAAGTAACTCGAGCGCAACTTGAAGAAATCGCAACGCTAAAGATGCCCGATTTAACCGCTAACGATATGGATGCTGCAGTACGAACAATTGCTGGTAGCGCAAGAGCGGCAGGCATTGAAACAGAAGGGGTCGTTTAAATGGCTAAGTTAAGTAAGCGAGTTAAAGCTTTCAAAGAAAGAATTGAAGACGGAAAGTTTTACCCTCTGGAAGAAGCTGTCACAATTCTTACTGAGTTATCTACAGTAAAATTTAAGGAATCTCTCGATGTCAGCATCAATCTTGGTGTCGATCCTCGTAAATCTGATCAGGTCGTTCGAGGCGCAACTGTGTTGCCTAACGGCACTGGTAAAGACGTTCGTGTAGCGGTTTTCACGCAGGGCGAAAAAGCAGACGAAGCGAAAGCTGCCGGCGCTGATATTGTTGGTATGGATGATCTTGCCGCATCCATCAAGGCTGGGAATTTAGATTTTGACGTCGTTATTGCATCTCCTGATGCTATGCGCGTTGTTGGTCAGCTTGGTCAAATATTAGGTCCTAGAGGCTTGATGCCTAATCCAAGACTTGGCACCGTGACGCCTGATGTGGTTGAAGCTGTAAAAAACGCCAAAGCAGGTCAGGTTCGTTACCGAACTGATAAAAACGGCATTATTCATGGCGGTGTTGGTCGCGTTGGCTTTGAGCCATCTGCAATTAGAGAAAACGTTGAAGCGTTGTTGATCGACCTTAAAAAATACAAGCCTTCTTCGGCTAAAGGTACCTACGTCAAAAAGGTTGTGTTATCGACCACTATGGGCGCAGGTATTCTCATCGATCAAGCATCTCTCGAATTTTAGTTCTACAAGTTATTAAGTAGGTTAGCTATAGGCTAGCAAGTTAGTAGAGCTAAAGATGTAAAGACTTTGGGGTTGTGGTGCAGAAAGTTTGTATCTCAACCCGTCAAAGACCGTAGGTCCGATCGAACTTTGAAGTTAGCTAACGTTAGCAGATAAGCAGGTCGGTTAATTTTCTACCCGAACGCCTACGCAGACGGTGAACCCGATTCGAAATTGAATCTCAGCGCCGTGTTGGACCCCTCATGATTTTTTGAGGGGCAATTAAACAAGTCACAGGAGTAAGTAACTGTGCCTATTGGGCTAAAAGAGAAACAAGCGATTGTTGCGGAAGTGAATGAAACCGCGAGCAGTGCACTCTCTGCTGTTATGGCTGACTATCACGGGGTGTCTGTTTCAGACATGACAACCCTGAGGAAAGATGCCAGAGAAGCAGGGGTTGAGGTTCGTGTCATTCGTAATACGTTGGCAAAGCGCGCGTTTGAGGGCACTGATTTTGAGTGCTTGAATGAAGCTCTGTTAGGACCGAATATCATTGCATTTTCAATTGACGATCCTGGCGCTGGCGCCAGAATATTCAAAGATTTCGCTAAAGGAAATGCAGCTTTTGAGATTCGTGCCTTAAGTGTTGGAGGCAAACTGCTTCCGGCTGAGCAAATAGATGCGCTTGCAAAACTACCGACTCGCGACCAAGGGTTGTCGATGTTGATGTCAGTGATGCTCGCCCCTGTAACGAAATTGGTGCGTACATTCAACGATGTACCGGGTCAAATTACCCGTGTCGTCTCGGCTGTAGCGGACCAGAAGCAACAAGAAACTTCTTAACTAAATTTGAACGGAGAAAGGACTAATGTCTTTGTCTAAAGATGATATTTTGAATGCAATTGCAGAAATGAGCGTTATGGATGTTGTAGAGCTCGTCTCAGCAATGGAAGAAAAATTTGGTGTATCTGCTGCTGCTGCAGTAGCCGCTGCACCTGTAGCTGACGGTGGAGACGCCGGCGCTGCTGAAGAACAAACTGAGTTTGATGTGTTGATCACTTCACCTGGCGAAAAGAAAGTTAACGCCATTAAGGTTGTTCGAGCTATTACAGGTTTGGGTTTGAAAGAAGCCAAAGCACTCGTTGATGACGCACCTTCTACTGTTAAGGAAGGCGTGACCAAAGACGAAGCTGAAGAACTGAAAAAGCAGCTTGAAGAAGCAGGTGCTTCTGTAGAAGTGAAGTAATCCTGGACCTCGGTCTTGGAAAAGTCAGCAGGAAGGGCTGGCGACCTATATGGTTGCTCAGCCCTTTTGTGCTTGACGATTTTATTTGCGCTACCGGCACAGCCGTGAGCGATCGTCGCGAAAAAATGATCTAGCCTGGAGGCATTAATGGCCTATTCATACACAGAGAAGAAACGCATTCGCAAGAACTTTGGTAAGTTACCAAGGGTAATGGACATTCCGTACCTGCTTGCGATTCAAGTCGAGTCTTATAATGAGTTTTTGCAGGAAGAAATTCCGCTTGAAGATAAGATTCTTAAAGGCTTGCACGCTGCTTTCAAATCAGTGTTCCCAATCGTCAGTTATTCAGGCAGCGCTGCGTTAGAATACGTCAGCTATCGCCTAGGCAAGCCCGCTTTTGATGTTAAAGAATGTCAGCTGCGTAGCGTGACATACTCCGTTCCTCTTCGCGTAAAAGTTAGGTTGATTATTTACGACAAAGATTCGTCGAACAAGGCGATTAAGGACATTAAGGAACAAGAAGTTTACATGGGCGAAATTCCGCTCATGACTCAAAACGGTACGTTCGTTATTAACGGGATTGAACGGGTAGTTGTGTCACAGCTGCATAGATCTCCCGGCGTATTTTTTGATCACGATAAAGGTAAAACTCACTCTTCAGGTAAGTTGCTATATTCGGCGCGGGTTATCCCAATGCGCGGATCATGGCTGGATTTCGAATTTGATCCGAAAGACTGCGTCTTCGTACGAATTGACCGAAGAAGAAAATTGCCAGCAACAGTATTGCTGAGAGCCCTAGGCTTTAGTTCGCAGGAAATATTAGAACTATTTTTCGACAACGATACATTTCATGTTGACGAAGAGGGTTACCGACTTGAGCTCATTCCAAGTCGACTCCGTGGTGAAACTGCTCAGTTTGAAATTCAGGACGGTAAAGGCAACATCATCGTCGAAGAAAGCACTCGGATTACCGCTCGACATATTCGCGATATAGACAAGGCTGGCTTGACGTCGCTAAATGTTCCACTCGAATATGTCTGCGGACATGTAACAGCGGAAGATATAATCGATTCTGAAACTGGCGAAATACTATTACCTTGTAATACTGCTGTTACAGAAGAAGTGCTCGAAAAGATCAGGGAATTTGGGCTCGATTCATTCAGAACTATCTATACGAATGACCTCGATTGCGGACCATTTATGTCCGATACGCTCAACGTTGACCCAAGCACTAATCGACTCGAAGCATTGGTTGAAATATACCGTATGATGCGCCCCGGTGAGCCGCCCACGAAGGATGCTGCCGAAAATCTGTTTACTAACCTCTTCTTCGCCCCAGAACGATACGATTTAACTGCTGTTGGTAGAATGAAGTTCAACCGTAGATTAGGCCGTGAAGAAGAAGTCGGTGAAGGCACGCTAAGCAATGACGACATAGTTGATGTCGTTCGATGTCTTATTAACATTCGGAATGGTAAAGACACCGTTGATGACATAGATCATCTTGGTAACCGTCGTGTGAGATCTGTAGGCGAAATGGCTGAAAATGCATTTCGACTTGGCCTTATTCGAGTAGAACGAGCGGTTAAAGAACGGCTAAGCCTGGCAGAATCTGAAGGTTTGATGCCACAAGATTTGATTAATGCCAAGCCTGTTGCTGCGGCCGTAAAAGAATATTTCGGCTCTGCCCAGCTCTCGCAGTTTATGGATCAAAATAATCCGCTGTCAGAAGTGACTCACAAGCGGCGTGTATCCGCTTTAGGACCAGGTGGTTTGACACGTGAACGCGCCGGTTTTGAAGTTCGGGATGTACACCCAACGCACTATGGTCGGGTTTGTCCTATTGAAACGCCTGAAGGTCCAAACATTGGTCTTATCAATTCGTTGGCGTCTTATGCTAGAACGAATTCATATGGTTTCCTCGAAAGTCCTTACCGTAAAGTTATTGAGGGTAAGGTAACCGACGATATTGAATACTTGTCCGCCATCGTTGAAAGTGACTACGTTATTGCGCAAGCGAGTGTTCCTCTAGATGATGAAGGCAATATTCTTGATGACCTTGTCGATGTTAGACACCAGGGCGAATTTACCAAGTCATTGAAATCCAGCGTTAACTTCATGGATGTATCGCCGCAGCAGGTTGTTTCGGTTGCTGCCTCCTTGATTCCTTTCCTTGAGCATGATGATGCAAACAGAGCCTTGATGGGCTCAAACATGCAACGTCAGGCTGTGCCTACTCTTCGTGCTGAAAAGCCATTGGTTGGAACTGGGATGGAAGGCATTGTTGCCAGAGACTCAGGTGTTTGTGTTGTTGCGAAACGAGGTGGTGTTGTAGAAACAGTTGATGCTGCTCGAATCGTCATACGGGTAAACGATGCTGAAACTGCATCTGGCGAAGCCGGTGTTGATATATACAATCTCACGAAGTACACGCGTTCGAATCAGAATACGTGTATTAACCAAAAGCCGCTCGTTAGTCAGGGTGACAAGATCTCTGCGACCGACATACTCGCGGATGGCCCTTCTATTGATATGGGCGAGTTAGCGCTCGGTCAGAATTGCCGAATCGCATTTATGACTTGGAATGGCTACAACTTTGAGGATTCCATTCTGGTCTCCGAGCGAGTTGTTAAGGAAGATCGTTTCACGACTATCCATATTCAGGAACTGACTTGTGTCGCACGAGACACAAAGTTAGGTTCAGAAGAGATAACTTGTGACATTCCAAATGTCGGCGAAGGGGCTCTGTCAAAGCTCGATGAATCAGGTATTGTTTATATTGGTGCTGAAGTTGGCGCTGGTGACATCCTAGTCGGTAAGGTGACGCCAAAAGGTGAAACGCAGCTGACACCGGAGGAAAAACTTCTACGAGCTATTTTCGGAGAGAAAGCTTCCGATGTGAAAGATACATCGCTTAGAGTACCGAGCAGTTACAACGGTACTGTTATCGACGTTCAGGTCTTCACTCGCGATGGTATAGACAAAGATAAGCGAGCCCTTGATATTGAACGACACGCATTGGAAGACGTTCGTCGTAATATCGAAGAAGAATATAGAATTATTGAAACAGCGACTTTTGAGCGTCTTATTGAATCGCTAACAGGCAAATCTGTTATTGCGGGACCAGGACTTAAGAAAGGTGACAAGATAACCGTTGAATTTCTGAAAGCGCTTCCTTCGGATGATTGGTTCAAGATTCGAATGGACGGTGATGATCTTAACGCACAGCTTGAGCAAGCCGATCTTCGATTGAAGGAACGCCGAGCAGATCTAGATGAGCAATTCGCAGAAAGCAAACGTAAGCTCGAAAGCGGTGATGATTTAGCGCCAGGTGTACTGAAGATTGTTAAAGTTTATCTCGCGATTAAACGTCGAATTCAACCCGGTGACAAAATGGCCGGTCGTCATGGTAACAAAGGTGTGATCTCAGTGATCAAGCCTGTTGAAGATATGCCTTTTGACGAAAATGGCGATCCTATTGATATCGTTCTGAATCCGCTTGGTGTACCAAAGCGAATGAATGTTGGTCAGATCCTAGAAACGCATTTGGGTTGGGCGGCAGATGGTCTTGGCTTGAAAATCGGTCAGATGCTGGACGCTAAGCGAGCCGTTGAAGAGGTTCGAGAGTTCCTAGACAAAGTTTATAACCACAGTGGCCGTAAAGAAGATTTGAATTCGTTCAGCGATGCCGAAATTCTTGAAATGGCGGGTAATCTCCGTGGTGGTGTACCAATGGCTACCAGTGTTTTCGACGGAGCTTCTGAGGCAGAGATCAAATATATGTTGGAGCTAGCAGGGTTACCAACTGATGGCCAAACGACGCTATTTGATGGTACTTCTGGCGAACAGTTCGACAGGCCGGTAACTGTCGGTTACATGTACATGTTGAAGTTGAACCACTTGGTCGACGACAAGATGCATGCGCGTTCTACGGGATCTTATAGTCTAGTTACACAACAACCACTCGGCGGTAAAGCACAGTTCGGTGGTCAACGATTTGGTGAGATGGAAGTGTGGGCGCTTGAAGCATACGGCGCAGCATATACATTGCAGGAGATGTTGACGGTTAAGTCCGATGACGTCCACGGAAGAACGCGGATGTATAAGAATATCGTTGATGGTGACCATCGCATGGAGCCCGGTATGCCGGAGTCCTTTAATGTATTGGTTAAGGAGATCCGTTCACTTGGTATCGATATAGAGTTGGAAAACGACTGAGTCGTTTGGTCAGCTTAGCGATTTAAAAGTGATTCTTTGGAATTTGACGAAGTAGAAATTAATTTAGGGTGGGCGAAGAGCCCGGTGGAGGAAAGTCTTGAAAGATCTTCTTAACATACTGAAAGCACAGGGACAGACAGAAGAATTCGATTCGCTCAGGATCGGACTCGCGTCTCCTGAAATGATTCGGTCCTGGTCATACGGCGAAGTAAAGAAGCCTGAAACCATTAACTACAGAACATTTAAGCCGGAACGTGACGGCTTGTTTTGTGCCAAGATCTTCGGACCAACCAAAGACTATGAATGTCTTTGTGGGAAATATAAGCGTCTGAAGCATCGTGGTGTTATTTGTGAGAAGTGCGGCGTAGAAGTCGCATTAGCCAAAGTCCGTCGTGAAAGAATGGGCCACATTGAACTAGCAAGTCCCGTTGCGCATATCTGGTTTCTGAAATCATTGCCTTCCCGAATAGGGTTGTTGATGGATATGACCCTGCGTGATATTGAACGCGTATTGTATTTTGAATCGTTTGTTGTAGTTGACCCCGGCCTCACAAGCTTAGAAAAGCGGCAGCTTCTAACGGACGAGCAATATTATGAAGCGCTAGAAGAGTTTGGTGACGAGTTTGAAGCAAAGATGGGTGCTGAAGCGATTCAGGATCTGATGAAAGATATGGATGTTCGGGAAGAAATTACCAACATTCGTGAAGAGCTGCCTCAGACTAATTCAGACACTAAGATCAAGAAACTGACGAAGCGACTAAAGTTGATGGAAGCTTTTGATAATTCTGGTAACGAACCGGAGTGGATGATCTTTACTGTATTGCCTGTTCTGCCACCAGATCTTAGACCTCTAGTACCTTTGGAAGGCGGCCGTTTTGCGACTTCCGATCTCAATGACCTTTATCGTCGAGTGATTAACCGTAACAATCGATTGAAGCGACTGTTGGACCTTTCAGCACCGGATATCATCGTTCGAAATGAAAAGCGAATGTTGCAGGAAGCTGTTGATGCTCTGTTAGATAATGGTCGTCGTGGACGCGCTATTACTGGCACGAACAAGCGCCCACTGAAGTCTCTTGCAGACATGATTAAGGGTAAACAAGGACGTTTCAGACAAAATTTGTTAGGGAAACGAGTCGATTATTCTGGCCGTTCAGTGATCGTTGTGGGACCAAGCCTAAGGCTGCATCAGTGCGGGCTGCCCAAGAAAATGGCGCTAGAGTTATTCAAGCCGTTTATATTTGGCAAGCTAGAATCGAAGGGTTTAGCCACCACAATAAAAGCTGCCAAGAAAATGGTAGAACGCGAGACTCCGGAAGTTTGGGATATCCTTGCTGAAGTAATTAGAGAACACCCTGTACTGCTTAACCGCGCGCCAACGCTTCACAGACTAGGCATTCAGGCGTTTGAGCCAGTGCTTATCGAAGGTAAGGCTATCCAATTGCATCCGTTGGTTTGTACTGCTTACAACGCTGACTTTGATGGCGACCAGATGGCAGTACACGTGCCCTTGACGATTGAGGCACAGCTAGAATCTCGAGCGTTGATGATGTCTACCAATAACGTATTGCTACCTGCATCAGGTCAGCCAGTTATTGTGCCATCTCAGGACGTTGTACTTGGCGTTTACTACATGACCCGAGAGAAGATTAACGATCTTGGTGAAGGGATGGTTTTTGCTGATGTTTCTGAGGTTTTCCGCGCTTATCGCGGTGGAAAAGTAGGCCTCCAAGCGAAGGTTAGAGTACGCGTTCAAGAAACAATTAAAAATGACGACGGCGAATACGTCACAACTAGTGAAGTGAAAGATACTACCATCGGCCGAGCATTACTCTTTGAAATAGTCCCTGATGGTATTGCCTACGAACACATTAACCGTCCTCTCGGCAACAAAGACATGTCCGGGCTGATTAATATTTGCTATCGAACAGTCGGCCTGAAAGAAACAGTCATCTTTGCTGACCAACTCATGTACATGGGATACGAGTACTCAACGCGTTCTGGTGCATCGATTGGTGTTGAAGATTTTGTCATACCAAAAGAGAAGGCACAGATCATTGCCGATGCTGAAGCTGAAATCACTGAAATTGAGTCGCAATATGCTTCCGGTCTAGTAACTCAGGGCGAGAAATATAACAAAGTAATCGACATATGGACCCGCGCCAACGAGTTAGTTGGTGCTGCGATGATGGAGACCTTGAGTACTGAAACTGTTGTAAACAAAGATGGTGTTGAAGAAGAGCAAACATCTTTTAACAGTGTTTGGATGTATTCAGACTCAGGCGCACGGGGCTCCCCCGCGCAGATTCGTCAGTTGTCCGGTATGCGTGGCCTTATGACGAAGCCAGATGGTTCCATCATCGAAACGCCCATTACGGCGAACTTTCGTGAAGGTCTGTCGGTTATGCAGTACTTTATCTCCACTCACGGTGCTCGAAAGGGTCTTGCAGATACAGCTCTGAAAACAGCGAACTCTGGGTACTTGACTCGCCGATTGGTTGACGTTTCTCAGGATCTTGTTGTTACTGCAGTTGATTGTGGTACTGAAAATGGACTGACGATGACCGCCGTAATTGAAGGTGGTGATATTGTTGAAGGTCTTGGTAATCGAGTGCTGGGTAGGATAATCGCGGTAGATGTGTTCAATGCTGCCGGCGATGAAGTTCTAATTCCGAAAGGAACTCAGGTTGACGAAAAATGGGTAACCCTCATTGACGACATGACTGTTGATGAAATTAAGGTTCGAAGTACCATCACCTGCGACACTCGTTATGGCGTTTGTGCTCATTGTTATGGTCGTGACCTTGGTCGTGGACATATGATAAATATTGGTGAAGCAGTTGGTGTAATCGCTGCCCAATCAATTGGTGAGCCGGGCACTCAGCTTACGATGCGTACTTTCCATATTGGTGGTGCGGCATCGAGAGCAACAGCCATTGATAGCATCCAGGTCAAGCACTCTGGCGATATTCGACTCCACAACCTAAAAACCATTCAGAAAGAGAACGGCGATTATGTTGCTGTATCGCGATCAGGTGAAGTTGCGGTTGCTGATGAAGAATCAGGAAGAGAGAGAGAGCGGTATAAGATTCCTTACGGAGCGGTACTTAAGAAGGGTCATGCGGCAACAGTTGAGGCAGGCGAAATCGTCGCAAACTGGGATCCTCACACTCACCCAATTGTGACCGAGGTAGAGGGTAAGGTTGTTTTCGAGAACATGATTGATGGTGTGACCATCAGACGATTGACCGATGAGCTGACTGGTCTATCTAGCATATCTGTTATTGATCCGAAGGAACGACCAAGTGCGGGTAAAGATGTTAGACCCGCTGTTCGCCTGGTAGACGATGAAGGTGAAGCATTGCTGTTAGCCGGAACGGATATGCCTGCGCACTATTTCCTTGAAGCTAACGCTATTCTGAGTTTGGAGAACAGTGATCATATTGCCATCGGTGATGTTATCGCTCGGATTCCTCAGGAAGGCTCAAAAACTCGTGATATTACGGGTGGCCTACCACGTGTAGCAGATTTGTTCGAAGCCAGAAAGCCAAAAGACTCAGCCGTACTTGCAGAAATAAGCGGTACCGTCAGCTTTGGTAAAGAAACGAAAGGTAAGCGTCGATTAGTTATTACGCCAATCACCGAAACCAATGATCTACCTGAAGGTGCTGATCACTATGAGGTTCTAATACCCAAGTGGCGTCACATGACGGTATTCGAAGGTGAGAACGTTGAGAAGGGTGAAGTTGTTTCCGATGGACCCGAAAATCCTCATGATATTTTGAGGCTTAAGGGTGTCGAGGAATTGATGTCGTATGTTGTTAAGGAGATTCAAGACGTATACCGTCTCCAAGGCGTAATGATTAATGATAAGCATATAGAAGTGATTGTTTGTCAGATGCTCAGGAAAGTGGACATCATCGACATCGGCGAATCTGACTTGATTAAGGGTGAGCAAGTCGAGTACGTAAGAGTGCTTGAGGAAAATGACCGCTTAGCAGCTGACAACAAGCAGTTGGTCAAGTATCAGCGTGTACTACTTGGTATTACCAAGGCAGCGTTGGCGACAGAATCGTTCGTTTCCGCAGCATCGTTCCAGGAAACTACTCGAGTACTGACCGAAGCTGCTGTTACGGGCAAGCGCGATTATCTCCGTGGTTTGAAGGAAAATGTTATTGTTGGGCGGTTAATACCAGCAGGAACCGGACTCAAATATCACGAAGATAGACGTCGCAAGAAAGAAGCCGCGGCAGAAGATAGAAGCACAGTATCTGCGATCGAAATTGAAGCAGCACTGAGGGAAGAACTTAACTCAAGCATGTCCGAGTAGTTCGAAAAATTTCTTTCTGCTCGTTTAGTCTGAGTTGGAGTGAACAAAACAGACCGGATAGCTTGTAAAAGCTATCCGGTCTGATGTTCGGACTAATCAGAAGCCGGTAATTGGTTTTTGAGTCTTGACTCTAGGCTTCATGATCTTTAGAATTTCGCCCTCGATTTTGTGGGTGGTTCTGCGCGTGATAATCGTACAGGGCAGTATATGTATCGTTGGAAAGTTAGCGCTTACCAAACCCATTTTTTGAAATTATAAGTTGGAGTTAATTAGTTATGGCAAGAATCAGCCAATTGGTTCGTAAGCCTAGAAAACGCAAGGTCGTAAAAAGCGACGTACCTGCTTTGCAGGCTTGTCCCCAAAGACGCGGTGTTTGTACACGTGTTTATACCACGACGCCTAAAAAGCCGAACTCAGCACTACGTAAGGTATGCCGTGTTAGGTTGACCAACGGTTATGAAGTTACTTCATATATCGGTGGTGAGGGTCATAATCTGCAGGAACACTCTGTTGTATTGATTCGTGGTGGTCGAGTAAAAGACTTACCTGGTGTCAGATATCACACGGTTCGTGGAACACTCGATACGACAGGTGTTGCAAGTCGTATGCAGGGTCGGTCTAAGTACGGTACCAAACGACCTAAGACTTAAGCTCTTGTTGTTAAGTCTATCTTTAGGTCGCTGTGTAAATATATATTTTATGCAGAGGTCTTTGCGCGACTTACTTGAGTTTGTTTAAGTTAGTAGAAACTTTAACGGTTTCTCCTAGCACCAAAAAACAGTACCAAAAAATTCTAACCAGTAAGGCCGAGTCTAGTCTCGGATTAACCTGAAGGAGTAATACAATGCCAAGACGTAGAGTACCGGAAAAAAGGGTAATTCTTCCCGATCCAAAATACGCAAATCTTACACTCGCTAAGTTCATGAATCACGTCATGGTCAGCGGCAAAAAGTCTGTTGCTGAAAAAATTGTTTATGGCGCATTGGACCGTATCAAAGAGAAAACTGGCGGTGATCCACTCGAAACATTTGAAGCTGCACTTGAAGCAGTCGCGCCCTCCGTGGAAGTAAAATCACGTCGAGTTGGCGGTGCAACCTACCAGGTGCCTGTTGAAGTACGGCCGTCTCGTCGAGGAGCTTTAGCAATGCGCTGGCTAGTAGATTCTTCTCGGAAGCGCGGCGAAAAGTCTATGGCTCAACGTCTGGCAGGTGAATTGCTAGACGCAGCGGAGGGCAGAGGTTCTGCCGCTCGTAAGAAGGAAGACACCCATAGAATGGCACAGGCTAATCAGGCGTTCTCTCATTATCGTTTTTAAAAGCCCTTTCGAGAATTGCTTTCAAGAGCAGAATCTAAAGCTTAGGCCTTTCGAGGCCTTTGCTTAAGAGAAAGAGACGTTGGTCATCAGGGTATGTTCTGCTTGCCCTGATCTCAAAGCTGATGATTGTGTTTCCTCGCGTGAAACTTATATGTGAGCACAATCGAAGCACATTGCCAGATGTGCTTGCTAGTTAGCACCTTGTTTTTGATACGATAACAGCGAATTAGACAACGCTGCGTCGTTGCCCACCTAGACGGAAGACACTTGTGCCAAGAACAACCCCCATCAAAAGATACCGGAATATAGGCATAGTTGCCCACGTGGACGCGGGTAAGACCACAACGACGGAGCGCATACTGTTTTATACCGGCATTTCTCACAAAATAGGTGAAGTTCACGATGGCGCGGCTGTCATGGATTGGATGGAGCAAGAGCAAGAGCGTGGTATTACAATTACCTCTGCGGCGACAACGACATTCTGGCAGGGCTCAAGCGCTCAATTTGAGCAACATCGAATAAATATTATCGATACTCCTGGGCATGTTGATTTCACTATCGAAGTTGAAAGATCACTGCGTGTGCTCGATGGTGCTGTTGTTGTTTTCTGCGGCACATCTGGAGTAGAACCTCAGTCTGAAACTGTATGGCGTCAGGCTAACAAATACGGGGTTCCTAGGGTTGTATTTGTAAACAAGATGGATCGTGCGGGCGCAGACTTTTTACGCGTTGTTGGCCAAATTGAAGATCGTTTAGGGTCAACACCTGTTCCTTTGCAGTTAGCGATAGGTGCTGAGGACGATTTTGTCGGTGTCATCGACCTGATAAAGATGAAAGCGATCTATTGGAACGAGGACGACAAGGGGCTAACACTAGAAGAAAAAGATATTCCTGAAGAGCTCATCGAGCAAGCCAATGAATATCGCGAAAAGCTAGTCGAAGCAGCAGCCGAAGCTAACGACGAATTGATGGAAAAGTATTTAGACGGCAACGAACTCAATATTGAGGAAATCAAAGCCGGTATTCGTGCAAGAACACTTGCGAATGAAATTGTGCCCGCCCTATGCGGTTCGGCATTTAAGAACAAAGGCGTTCAAACTATGCTGGACGCCGTTATCGAGTATCTACCTGCGCCTGATGAAGTTAAGGCTATTCGGGGTTTTGTTGATGATGCTGGGGAAGTAGAAGGAATTCGCCTGGCCGACGATGATGCGCCTTTTGCAGCATTAGCCTTTAAGATTGCCACAGACCCGTTCGTGGGTGCTCTGACTTTCTTCCGTGTCTATTCAGGCGTGCTTAATACCGGTGACTCCGTTTTTAACCCGATCAAAGGCAAGAAAGAAAGAATTGGCCGAATGGTGCAAATGCATTCGAATGACCGTCAAGAGATTTCTGAAGTTCGTGCTGGTGACATTGCTGCAGCGATTGGGCTCAAGCTAGCAACAACTGGAGACACGCTCTGTGATGCTAGTGATGTCATCACCTTAGAGAAGATGGATTTTCCCGAGCCCGTAATTCACGTCGCCGTCGAGCCAAGATCTCAGCCAGATCAAGAAAAGATGGGTATTGCGCTTGGCAAGTTGGCAGCAGAAGACCCTTCTTTTAGCGTCAAAACAGATGAAGACACGGGTCAAACGATTATTGGTGGCATGGGTGAGCTTCACTTGGACATTATTGTTGACCGAATGAAGCGAGAATTCGGAGTAGAAGCAAACATAGGTAAGCCTCAAGTTTCTTATAGAGAGACTATTCGTAAAGCTGTCGAGGCTGAGGGTAAATTTATTCGTCAGACTGGAGGCCGTGGTCAGTATGGTCACGTTTGGATAAAGATTGAACCTTATGATGGTGAAGGTGGTTACGAGTTCGTTGATGCGATCGTCGGTGGTGCTGTGCCGAGAGAGTATATTAATGCGGTCAACAAAGGTATCCAGGACCAAATGGCCAACGGTGTGCTTGCTGGTTTCCCATTGCAGGGTGTGAGAGCAACATTGTATGACGGGTCTTATCATGACGTTGATTCTAACGAGGTGGCCTTTAAGGTTGCGGGCTCGATGGCGATGAGGGCAGGTGCGATGGAAGCAGACCCTGTGTTGCTTGAGCCCGTGATGAAGGTTGAAGTCGTCACCCCTGAAGATCACTACGGGGACATCATCGGTGATCTTAACCGGCGTCGAGGTATCGTGCTGGGCATGGAAGACGTGCCGGCAGGCAAAGCCGTTAGGGCGGAAGTCCCCCTCTCGGAAATGTTTGGTTATGCAACCGCAATGCGTTCCGCCACGCAGGGTCGAGCAACATATTCGATGGAATTTGATAGTTACAAAGCGGTTCCGGCGCACGTAGCCGAAGCTATTATTGGTAAGAGTTAAGAGTAATAAAACGCATTCTGGATCTAATGATCTGTGAATATTATTGGTATTGATCTAAAAGACGAGATGACTTATGTCCAAAGAGAAGTTTGAGCGGACAAAGCCGCATTTAAATGTCGGCACAATTGGCCACGTAGACCATGGCAAGACGACGCTAACGGCGGCGATCACCAAGGTTTGTGCGGAAACATGGGGTGGAACTTTTTCAGCATTCGATGCGATTGATAACGCAC
>JBLHWY010000145.1:0-16391 GCA_047629195.1 Candidatus Azotimanducaceae bacterium | reverse complement strand
CAGCATTCGCACGTTTGGTAGGCGGAGATTACTTTATCGAAGAGAATGCCGAGAATTATCCACCTGTTGAGGATCTAGGCTTACCTTCCAGCGAATTAACCCTACCAGAGCTTTTAAAGCAAAAAGACTATTACTCTGTTGGATTAGGTAAATGGCACCTGGGCGCAAGTGAAGGCCTGCGACCCAATGATCAGGGTTTTAATGAGTTCCTCGGTTTCAGGTCCGGCGCAGGGCTATTTATGGATATCGATGACAAAGATGTTGTCAACTCTAGACAGGACTTTGACCCCATCGATAAATTTCTTTGGGCAAATCTAAAATATGCAGTTCGTTACAACAATAGCGATAGGTTTCAGCCAGATTCGCACATGACCGATTACCTCAGCCGTGAAGCTGTTAAGGCAATCGAAGCCAACCGAAATCGACCGTTTTTCATGTATCTCGCCTACAACGCACCACACACCCCATTGCAAGCGGAAAAGGAAGACTTTGACGCTTTATCGCACATCGAAAACCATACCGAACGCGTCTACGCCGGCATGATTCGCGGTCTTGATCGCGGTATTGGCCAAGTGCTTAAAGCGCTTGACGATAACGGTATTGCTGACAACACAATCGTCATATTTACCAGCGACAATGGCGGTGCAGGCTACGTTGGCCTACCCGACCTGAACAAGCCTTATCGCGGCTGGAAAATCACATTCTTCGAAGGAGGGATTCACGCGCCCTACTTCGTGAAATGGCCAGATAAGATTCCTGGCGGTAGCAGTTATGACTCTGCCGTAGCGCATATCGATATCTTTTCTACGGCTTTGGCTGCCGCCGGTGTTGAGCTACCTACAGACCGAAAAATAGATGGCAAGAACATTCTTGAATATGCGCTCAACCCAGCACAACCTCCTATTAACCGTCCCCTCTTCTGGCGAACAGGTGGCTACAAGGTGGTCCAGCAAGCAGGTTGGAAGTTACAGATTCAAGAGCAGAACGGTAACCAATGGCTGTTTAATCTCAACGATGACCCCACAGAGCAAAACAACCTGATCAAATCACATCCTGATCAATTGAAAAACCTCACTGATGCGCTTTATGCTATGGACACACAGATGGTTGAACCCCTTTGGCCAAACCTGGTACAGACGCCAATTGCCATTGATTATACAATCGATAAATTGCCAGATACTGATTACGAAACAATAATCTGGGCGAACTAGCCTGCCCTCTCAGGAAACATAAATGAAAGAAGTCACTTTGTATGGTTCATCTCTCTCCCTATATGCTGGGCGTGCTCGAAGCTACCTGATTAAGACCGGGATCAAGTATCGCGAAACAATACCCAATACGCAGTACTTCAAGGAGTCAGTACTACCGAAAGCTGGCAACCGACAAAGCCTCCCAACAATTGAAATGCATGACGGTACCGTCATCCGTGACGGGGCCGCCATCCTAGATCACTTTGAATCAGAAAATGGCAACCAATATTCACCAACAACACCAAAGCAGCGCATCCTAAGCCGATTGTTTGATGTCATCGGACCAGAAGGTTTGCTTAGACCTGCAATGCACTACCGTTGGAATTTCAATGATTACAACAAAGATTTTTTACAATTTCACTTTGAGTCAATGATACCCAGAGGACCGGGGCGCGCTGAAAAAGCAGAGAAGGCTGCTAATCAGATGCGCAATGCTTGCATGGCATTTGGCGCGGTGCCGGATACCTTCGAGTTGGTCGAAACACTGTATGCTGAACTTCGCGCCAAACTCAATGCACATTTTACAGCACAACCTTACTTACTAGGCGGCAAACCTTGCGTCGGTGATTTCGGCATGATTGCTCCTCTTTTTGGCCACCTCGGTCGCGACCCAAAACCGTTGTCGTTGATGCAATCAGATGCCATTCAACTGTTTAGGTGGGTCGAGCGAATGAACAGACCCGAATTGGACATCGGCGAGTTTGAAGTTCAAACAGGGACATACCTTGAGAATGATGAAATCCCAGAGACAATGATCGATTTGTTAAAACACATCGCAGTAGATTTTATGCCTGAAACGAAAGCTGCCGCAAACTGCATTAATTCATGGCTAGAACAACAGGACGAGATACCCAGCGATACCCAAGTTGAACGAGGCGTAGGCATTGCAACCTTTGAGGTTCGAGGCACAACGATCAATGCGTTAGCCCAACCCTATCGATTTTATCTGCTGAAGCGGGTTCAAGATGAATTCAATGATCTAAATGAAGCAGATAAAGCCGGTGTACTCGATATGTTAGATCAGAGCGGTATGTCAGATATCCTCACTTGCAAAATATCACGAGACATAGGTCGCAAGGACAATTTGGAAGTCTGGCTCTAGGCCACACTTTTCGTGAAGCACATCAAATGGTTGCTATAAGAAAAACATATCCATAATAGTCCGAATAGCGACGATATAAATCAATTTCCAAATAGCTGTAGTCCAATACAGGCTTCGCAATTAGATCACCTTTATATTTTTCGCACAGGCTATCTAAGCGTGCCTTCATGGGGGTGTAATAATCATCCCACCAAGCATTCTCAGGTAGAACAAAGTCGTGGAGCATGGAATAGCCACAACGCTTGAAAATCTCTCTGCGATTTTCAATACCATTCATACCCGGGTAAGCGCTCCAGAAAGTTCTGAGCTCCTCAGGCGGATCTGGCTTTAACCAAACAGCTTCCGTCAGCGCGATCTTGCCGCCTGATCTAAGCAGCCTTTTCCATTGCGTTAGTGCCTGCTCCACACCCATATTATAGGCAGCCCCTTCACACCAGATAAGGTCAAAACTACTATCAGGATATGGGATATTTTTCATATCACACACATCAACCTGAACACGGTCTGACAAGCCAGCAGCAGTCACTCGATTTCGAGCTTCAATTACCGTCGGTTCGTGCAGGTCGAAACAAGTTAATTTTGCTTGTGGTAATTGCTCAGCCAAATGTAGCGTTTGCATACCTGGACCACAGGCGATATCCAACACTGCAGGCGAGACTGGAAGAGGCTTTACCAGCGACATCGCCTTTTCTGTACTCAATCGATCACCCGGACCTTCCCTTGGCAAATCATTATGTACATCAAAAAAAACTTTACGGTGTGCGGAGTTAGAAAAATCCACTCAGATATCCTTCGCTGCTGTTACCGGGAACGACTAGCTATCCCGCCGATAAATACCCATTCCTAGTTGAAATTCGGAGACTTGTCAGATCTGTTGGTTTAAATATCAAAAGGTTGTCGGATAAGGATTAGCTAGAGGCGACTGGGTTTTCGCTTATCTGAACAAGCGTCTTACCAAAATTGTCTCCCTTGAGCATTGCAGCGAAAGCTTCTGGCGCCTTATCAAGTCCGCTCCAAATATCTTCTTTATAGCTAACCTGGCCGCTTCGAACCCATTCACCCATGTCCTGTAGAAACTGCTCTTGATACTCATCAACAAAATTACCGACAAACAACCCGTGCACTTTTACCTGACGCTTTTCAAAAACCGCAGCGCCAGTTTCTTTCCAGCGAGCATGATTTGACGCTGCATCATCATTGCCGTATTGAGAAATCAAGCCACAAAGACTAATACGAGACGATTCGTTCAGCAAAGGTAAAACCGCTTCAAAAACTTCACCGCCGACATTCTCGAAATATATATCAATGCCATCGGGGCAAGCATTTGCGAGTTGGCCAGCAAAATCCTTAGCTTTACGATTGATGCAGGCATCAGCGCCTAAGGTTTGGGTTACAAAGTCACATTTCTCGTCTGAACCTACAATACCAACGACTTTGCATCCTTTTAGTTTCGCTATTTGAACAACATTCTGACCAACGCCACCGCTAGCAGCAGAAACAACGACAGTCTCACCTTGCTTTGGCTGACACTGAATGTACAGACCTGAATAGGCAGTAAGCCCAAGCATGCCAAGCACGCCTATCGCAGTTGAAATCGGCGCGATTTTTGGCTCGACAACCCGGGGGTGCATGTAGTTAAACTCGGAGATACCTTCCCCAACAAGCCCGTACTCTTGCCAGCCGTTGGTATTAAAAACAATATCACCTTCTTTGTATTCTGGGTGATAGCTTTTTAGTACTAGAGACACTGTTCGGCCGTGGCACACGTCGCCAACTTCTTCGAGACCGCTTCGACGTCGACCCCATTGATAAGGATCTAATGAAAGATAAATTGTTTTGGTGAGCGCCTGATTATTACCAGGCTCTGGGATTTCGGTTTTACTCAAGGAAAAATCACCCTCGGTTGGCCATCCCGCAACTGGTACTCGTGCAAGTCTCCATTGTTTATTCATTGACATATTTTGAAACTCTTTTAATTTGTTGGGTCGGTTTTAACGAATTATTCTAGCTACGCTGAAACCATTCTGGCAGATAGTTTGCCCTATGTAATTCGCCGACAATCGGGATCGATTCGCCCGCTTCCCTAAGCGCCACAGCCTTTTGGTGTTCTTACCAAACGCAGAGTGAACCCCCTTGTCTGTCGCGTAACTACCGATGACTAAATAGTCAGCACCTTCCTCCAGTGACGCAACGCGAGCTCCCGCATTACCCACTGCTTGCTCACAATCTCTTCTAGCACCGATGGCAAATGTGCCACTAAGAAAAAATACTTTCCCCTTAAATAAGACTTTAGGTGCAGGCTCGTCTAATGGCAACGTTGTGGCTACTTGAATCTCACCGGGAGAAAAATCCCCAGTAGAAAATCGTTCTGGCGTATCCAGCAGCTCCGCAGACTCCGCATTATCCAGCACGCCATCCCGCAACATATCCTCTATACGGTCGAGTAGTCTTGCTGCCACAGGATTATCTGCGGAGTTCGTGTTGGTGGTAATCCACTTTTGGATATATTCGACTTCCTTTTGATTGATAACATCATCCGCAACAACACCTTGCGCGAGCCCCATTAGCTCCGAGATTGCACTGTCATCCATCCGGGCCCGATTAAGCACACGATTCAAAAGCATGTCCTTTTCCATCAATAATCTCTCTAGATATCATCACTATTCATCAAGCGTACAACGATGCTGCGCTACAAGCTAGATGTATGGCGCATATGCCGCTACAGAAGACAACCAGCAGGCCTACTCCCCCTTACTCAAGCATCTGATATGCTGCCGCCCTCAGGTCGTCTGCCAATGGTAAAATCGACCCAAGATACTGAGTCATAATCACACCGACCATATCCTCATTCGGATCAACCCAGAAGTAGGTACTGGCAGCACCAGCCCAACCGAATTCGCCCTGACCAGTTAATGCCAAGGCTTTGCCAGGGTCCATCATGATTCTGACACCCAGACCCCAGCCATAACCTGGAAGCGTGCTTAAACCAATACGGAGCGGTAATTGGCTCTCGGGGATTCGGTTTGACAACATCATTTCATGCATTTTGCGAGAAATGATAGCCTCACCATTTGGGCTCTTACCGTTTAGCAGCATTCGACCAAACTTAAAGTAGTCATCAGTCGTCGAAAACAAACCATGGCCACCGCGACTGTATGCTGGATTAGTCGATGGGTACATCTCTTCAACGTCAGAAGAAATCAGTTGTTGCGACTGAGGTGGATTGAGAAATGACATTTCAGAAACATCTGAGATACCAAACATCGGCATCAAGCGCTGCTGTTTTTCCTCTGGTACGTAATAATCCGTATCTCCCATATCCAGCGGTCCCAATATATATTCCTGGAGCAGGCTCTGCATTGTTCTGCCTGAAGCCTTCTCACAGACGTGAGCCAATACATCAGTACACACGCTGTACCGAAACTGACTGCCGGGCTGAAAAGCCAGCGGTTGGGTCGCTAGTTTCGTCATCATTTCATCTAACGAACACTGCCCATCGCCAGCAATATTGATGGCGTCGTAGCCTGGCGCGATGTGGCAACCGGCAATAAACTCATAGGTAAACCCAGCCCGGTGGGTGAACAGATCTTCCACCAAAATGGGGCGCGTAGCAGGCCCAAGTTCACCACTAGGAAGCAACACCATCATACTTCGAAATGCTGGATTATATTGTGCAAGCATATCGTAAAGGCGCAACTTTCCTTGCTCTATGAGAATCATCGCCATGACTGAAACAATGGGTTTCGTCATCGAGTAAATACGATAAATAGCGCCGTCGGGAATTAATTCAGTACCATCCGCTGTTGGACTTCCAACCTGACCAGCAGCCAAAGTGTTACCTGAAGTTTCTATCTTCCACTCGATACCGCTAAATTGTTTACGGTTGACATAACTCTGCGCTGACGCTCTTATTCTGTCACTTCTTGCCATCATAATTATTCCTGCTGTGTTTGGTCTCGCTGCCAAAAGCCCGTTTAGTGAGGCTTATGGATAAAGAAAAAGTGAATGGACTGTGTCATAGGTCATTTGGACTGTCAATTTGCTGAACTTACAGGCCTTATCTTTACTCTGTCCCCTATCTCTGACACAGTCGAACTTCAGCAAATTGTAGACAATGAATATGGCAAGTCATGATCCCGTTGAGCTAGCTTGGATGAGTGGATACCCTCCACCAAAGGAAAAGCTCATACGCTTTGCTGCGAAGTCCTTTTACGCTTGGCCCCAACTGCGTTGGAGTCTAAATCATATAGAGGAATTGGTGCCCACCAAAAGTGTCTGGCGCGGATCAGGTGCGAGCCTAGCTTTGCCATATCAGTTGCAATCGTTCGACGATGCCTTTATCACGACGCTATCAGGAGAAAAAATTGGCTGGCAAGATGCACTGAGCCAAACTTACGCTGACGGACTGATCATACTTCATCGGGGCAATATTATTTATGAGCAGTACTTTGGCGGTTCAGGTCCTCATATTAGACATGTCATCCAATCTGCAAACAAATCTATTGTAGGTATCATCGCAGAGAGCCTAATTGCAGAAGGCCAGTTATATCCAAATGCACTTATCCCAACGATCATTCCAGAGCTGCAAGACTCCGCCTATGGCAATGCTACGGTTCAGCAAGTTCTGGATATGCTCATCAGCATGGATTTCTACGAAGATTACCTTGATCCTGCTTCCGAGATTTGGAAATTCCATCGAGCAACAGGCATGTCTCCCCCAGCAGAGAACGAAGAGTTTGAAGTCGTTGCCGACGTTTTGCCCAGAGTTAAAAAGCACAAGTCTCACGGAGATACATTTGCATATCGAGAGCCCAACATCTTTGTCCTCGGCTGGATTGTTCGCCGGGCCGGCGGGCAGGATATTGCCACCCAAGTGTCGGAACGAATATGGCAACACATCGGCGCTGAACACGACGGCTACTACATGATTGATGGCAGCGGTGCTGAGTCCAGCAGTGGGTTCACTCTGCGCGACTTCGCAAGATTTGGCGAACTAATCAGAAACAAAGGCCGCGCAGGAGAAGCACAACTGATTCCAGCGAGTGTGATCGACAAAGTGATGGCGGGCGGCAATCCTGAACACTTTGCTAAAGCGGGTATGGAGACGCTGCCTGGATGGTCTTACAAATCCCAGTGGTGGATGCGCCATATAGATGGCCGAATCTGCGCGGTCGCACGAGGCGCGCACGGGCAAGTGCTTTATGTGGATCCAGAAAATGAACTGGTGGTCGCACGCGTTGGTTCTTTCCCACAAGCACCATCCACCCAAATTGATCACATATTTCTACCGACGCTTGACGAAATCACTCGACGAGTCGCTGACTAATTTTCAACTCGTTACTTCTAATCGTTTCTTCTACTTATTAATCATGGAGCGCTACTTGAAAGACAAACACCCTGAAGTCATGAACGACTTCCCACCAGAGCGAAATAGTCAGGTTACTTTTTCAAATTATACTCGCCCTGCGTTCAACACCTGGGGCTTTCGAAACATCGATTCCGTCACCCACACTGCGATGCTGCCCAGAGGTGGCGCCCTGCCCATCATTAAGGAACATCTGGACCCCCTGTTACCAGGAAAAATCATTGAAGATGGAAACGGCGACAGATTACCACTAGACGCACTATTGGAAAAACACGATGCAGATGGTTTTTTAATGATGCGTAACGGTAATATTGTCTATGAAAACTACTGGAACGGGCTAACGGCACAAGACAGGCACATTTGGTTTTCAATGACAAAATCTCTCGTGAGCACGGCGTTCGGCATATTGATGACGCAGATTGATATTGATCTGACAAAATCCCCTGCCTACTACATTGAAGAACTTAAAGGCTCAGGATTTGAACGTACGACGATTCAGGATGTGCTTAACCACGCATCCGCCATTGCTTTTAAAGAGAATTACGTTGACCCTGAATCAGAATTTCTTCGTTACTATGCACCGGCACTCAATATGGGTTTTATTCCGGGAGCTCAGGATGTCCAACCTCATGAAGAAGAAATTTACGGCGTCTATGACTTTCTAGCAAAATTCGTCAAACCAGAACTTGCTGAGAAACCAGGTGTTGCTTTTGAATATAATTCCACCAATGCAGATCTTATTGGCTGGATGATTTCGCGCTTGTCAGGCATACCACTGCAGTCATTTCTCGCTCGTTACCTATGGTCAAAACTTGGCACTAATCATGACGGCGCTATCGTTGTCGATAGAGCGTACCAGCCTGTAGCAACAGGTGGTATGACAAGTACATTGAGAGACGCGGCCTTATTCGGCCAGCTAATTCTAAATAATGGTAAGTCGAATGGTGAGCAGGTTGTGCCGGAAAGCTGGATCGCAGAAACGCTTAATCTAACCGACGCCGATCAGCAACGTTATGCCAACAACGGCCTGTATAAGAATGAGTTCTGGCAATACTATAAAAACATGTGGTGGATTTTGGACCCAGAAAAACGTGAATACGCAGCCGTTGGTATTCACGGCCAAGTAATCTACATTAACGGTTCAACGAATACTGTCATTTCACAATTCTCAAGCCAACCCACAGCGGGTCAGGTTGGCTCAGTAGAATTCCGTTCCAAATTACTGGCGATAAGAGCACTCGCGAATCAGGACTGAGTTGCCATTTGGGGTACACCCTCAGCTATCTCAACCCAGTTCTGTTTAGTATCACACCAGACGTGAAATTGGGGCTGAAAATCACTGGTATCATCGAGCGTGCCGGTCTTTAAATATATTGTATCCGGGTTCGCTGATAGGCCAGAGTAAATTGGCGAGCCACAATCTCCACAGAAAAACCTTTGCACAGAGTTTCCACTTTTAGTATCGCTATCCTGATACAACTTTGGCTCACCGACAGTAAGACTGAATTCAGCTTTAGGTACACCCGCTATCGTTGAGAACGCAGAACCAGCTTGGCGCTGACAGTTTTTACAATGACAGACACCTGTAACTGCTGGCGCATTCGCAATTTCATACTTAACCTCACCGCAAAGACATTGACCTGATATTGACATAAAATAAATCCCTCCATTTTAAACTGAATTCTCCGAGTATATGTAAAACCGGAGAACAATAACAAGCACGATTCAGACAGACTATAGCTTTGATAAGGAGAAAAATCTAAGTGAGTGGCATAACTAAAACCATACCTGCTAAGGCTGGCCAGGCAACTGTAGATTCTTTGTACGACGGCTCACTGGACGAATATGAGTTCCATATGGCCGGCACACCCTCGAAGCTCGCTGTTGGCGATTATGTATACACCATCTTTGGCGACTACTTGGTCGGTCGATTGAGAATCGCAAGAATAGAAAGCGGTTCAACTCACCCTAAATCTGGTCGTCCAAGATCGCTTATTTACGTCGAAGCTCCCGGGCAGAAATTGTCCAAGTCGATACTAAGAAAGGGCCATAGAGGCACTCGCTACTATGATGCTGACGATTGGCCAAAATAGTATGCTCCTCTACTCAAATGCTTTGGAGAACGTTTAACAATAAGAGAAAGGTATGACCGAGAGACCCAACATCCTGATGTTTATGCCAGACCAGCTTCGTGCAGACTGCGTGGGTTGTTTTGGTAATCCTTTTGTACAGACGCCTAATATTGACGCACTGGCAAAACGAGGCACGCGTTTTGACAACGCCTGGGTAAATCACCCTGTCTGTGGCCCCTCACGAGTCAATTTGATGACTGGATGGTATCCACATACTCGTGGCCATCGCACCCTCACCCATCTGCTAACTTCGGATGAACCCAACTTGCTTAAGTACCTCAAGGAAGACGGGTACCAGGTGGCTTGGGCGGGCGCTAGAGGCGACGTTTTTGCACCAGGCGTGACGGAGCAATCGACACACTTCTGCGGTTGGACAACAAAACCAGTGCGAAACAAAATGGGGATGGGTCCACAGTATCCTGAAGGATCGGCACTCTATGACGCTTTCTATCACGGCATCAGGGACTCAACTTCAAACTGGGTCGACTTTGACGAAGCCGCGACTCAAACTGCTATTGAATGGCTTGAAAGTGAACCGGATGGTCCTTGGTGTCTTTGGGTGCCGCTAATTTTCCCGCACCTACCCTTTGAAGTAGAGCAATTCTGGTACGACATGTATGCCGGACAAAGTGTAGCACCAAGATATTCTTCTAAGGGTGTAAACAAACCTGCCCATCACCGAGCAATTCGCAATAAGCTGGGAACAGGTCGACTAAAAGAAGAGGAATGGCAAGAAATCATACGTGTTTATTATGCGATGGTATCAAGGGTCGATGATCAACTCGGTAGAATCGTCAGCGCCATGAATCAACACAACCATTCAGCAAATACGCTTACCTACTTTTTTACAGACCACGGCGAATATCTGGGAGACTTTGGACTTGTTGAAAAATGGCCTTCAGGCCTGGATCGCTGTTTATTACAAAATCCACTGATCGTCGCGGGTCCCGGTGTTCAGGAAAATGCCACAGCCTCTTCGTTCGTAGAGATGGTCGATATCCTGCCAACTGTGCTTGAGCAAGCAGAAGTGCCGGTTGCTCACACACATTTCGGCAGATCACTGGTTCCGGTTCTCAAGGATGCTAAAATACAGATAAGAGATGCCGCATTTTCCGAGGGTGGATTTACAATAGACGAGATTCGGCTGTTCGAGGAACCTGGTGGAGAATACGCAAAAAAAGGCCAACTTCAACTCGAATTACCTGAATTAGTAGGAAAAGCTATATCACTCAGAAACTCAGACTACACCTATATTTACCGGTTATATGAGCAAGACGAACTCTACGATCGCTCTCAAGATCCAAATGAGACGAAAAATATTATAGATGCAACCGATATGAATCTCAAAGCAGCTGAGCTACGAGAGAAAGTACTGAATTGGTTAGTCACAACCAACGACGATATTCCATGGCAACCAGATCCACGTTTCCCCAAAATTCAACATGGGCAACACGAAACGTTTCAATCTGGCTCTGACTAAAATGCCTGACTAAAATGCCTGACTAAAATGCTTCGTCCATTCCATAAGCTTGCATTTGCGAAGCAAAACCCTGGACATCATGCGCCATAATAAGCAGGTCATGTTTTTCACCCTTAGAATCTTTAACATGGTCTCGGAATAGGGCCTCGTTCTTAAATCCCATCTCTTCAAAAATGGTAATGGCACCTTCCTGCTCGAGCGTCATTCGCACTGTGAGTTTTTCCAACCCGAGAGACAACCCAATTAAAAAACTCTCCTGTATCAACTCTCTTCCAAGCCCAGTCTCTCGTGCTTCAGGGAGGATCAAAATTCTTAATTCTGCAACATGCGCTGACCAAGACATTTTGTCCATCACCACCGCCGTTGTTCCCAGTACCTTTTTATCTCGTTTTGCTGCAACACTAACAATATCACCGTGCGCGATACTTTCTCGCCAGGCATTAAGCACCTTCGGTTCTTGAAGATTACGGCTTAGAAATAGAAGGTCGGTATCTGGTAGACCCGCGGCAAAATCGTGCACGTCTGCGGCCGAAGGATCTAGTAACAACTCAAGTTCAGCCGCCCCATCTTTCAATTGTATTTGCCGAGGATACCTATTCGCTAGATCACTCATACCGAACGCTCCGACAACCATCGATCGATTTCCGGCCATAAACGACGCACCGCGTTGGGACCTGCGATAAGGCTTACGTGCCCACCTTTAAGTACAATTTCGTGTGTATCTTCTGAACCTACTTTCTCTAACAACGGCTTAGTCGCTTTGTAAGGCGCAATATGATCGTGCTCGGCTATCGCATTCATGATTGGAATTTTGATATCAGCCAAATTGGCACTCATGCCGTCAATCACTAAATTGCCTTCAAATAACTTATTCGCCCACATTAATTCGCGGGTTGTTTCCCGATAATATTCGCCGGCTAGAGGTAAGGTTTCACTACCCCAACGTTCAAACGCACGATATGACCGTACGAAATCATCGTTCCACATTTCATTCCAGACGCGCAACCGTCCGGCGGTTTTCTGAGCTGGTCTTAACATTTCAAACGATTGTTCAATAAATTCTGCAGGCACAATGCCAAGCGTATCAACCAATTTATCGACATCAAGATATCGCTCGTCCGACCAGTGTTTCATCAGCCCCATTTCATGCCAATTTACTGGAGTTGTCATACAAACGAGATTCTTCAGCGGGCCATTTAAATGTGTAGATGCATAAATCAGCGACAAAACGCCACCCATGCAATAGCTCACCATATTGACATCTTCTTCTCCGGTAATTTCCTGAACCTTTTCAATACAGCTAGGCAAAAAATCCTGAGTATAGTCCGCCAGACTTAAACCTCTTTCCGAGGACATTGGCGTATCCCAATCAATCATAAATACATCAAAACCATGATCGAGTAAATATTCAACGAGGCTTTGACCTGGTAACAAATCAAACACATAACCCCTATTCGTCGTCGCCATCACCAGTATTATCGGGATTCTATAAATTTCGTCTGATCTTGGGTGATAATGATAGAGTTGGAGAGTGCCTCTATCATAAACCACATCTTTGGGTGTTAAACCAACAGATGCTTTGCCTGAGTTGACAAATTGCACGCCTTTAATACTTCGCTGGATGGTTTTATCAACCATACTGCGCATCTGATCCATTAATTTATTGTCAACAGCTTGTTCTGCCATGATCCGTTAATCCTCCTCTTTGGGTGCAGCTGCGAACTTTTTAGTCCGTGGCGGAGATTTTCTCTTCTGAGAACTACCGGAAGAACCCTCTGGTGTAAGTTTTCGAATGGCCGTTTCGATTCGACCGAGACGTCGGTCGATATCACGTACGTCTTCACTCAGTTGTAAAACATCTTCTCTGGTAGGCAAATTAAAATTGGCTAGCTGTTTCGCCATTAACTCTCCAAAACCACGCTGAAATTCTAACTGAAAGCTCTGCATTTGGTTCATAGACTTGCTGAACTCATCTGTTCCCATAAATTCATTCGAAAACTTGTCAGCCGCTCTTTCCCACTGCGTGACCCAATCCTGAAAAACTGCAGCTGGGTCTGTTGTTTTATCATTCGCCATATCACTGTTTCCTTAATCATAGTTGATTCGAGTGTTTCAAAGCCTCAACGCTTTCATTCTTACGTAATGAGAATCTCCTGACAATTACAATCTGATAATTATCAAAATTTTTGCTTTTAGACATGTACTCCTCTCTCGTTCGACTCGAGCCAATGAGTTAGAATCTGTCTTTTCGTACCTGGGATGGCTCAATGCATATTATCCTTTTGTTATTACTCTCTTGTTTATCTGGATCCTTGATCGCAGAACCCAAACCTCTCAAAGAGCAGACAGAAAAGGAACTCAAGCAAACAATCAAAGCAAACCCTGCTGGATTCAGGGCATATTACTTACTTGCTCAAGAATATCTGGGATTACGAGAGGACGCCTCTGATACTGAAAATAGTAATATAAATCAGGACCTTGAAACTTCCGGCGCATATTACGATGACGCACTATTACAGCTAGAAAACGGCGAAAATCGAGCAGCAGTCATTCAACTGACTAACGCAATCAAATCAGATACACGTAATCTGTCTGCCTACCTTTTATTGGCAGAAACGTTGATGGATATGCGTCAATATGAATCCGCAGAATTCAATTATCGCGAAGCTTTAAAATACGGCGCAGACCCAAACATTGTCACGCTGCAGCTAGGCGAAGCATTGATCGCCGGTGAGCAGTACGAAAAGTTGCTAGTCGATCTATCCATCTCGAATTTACCTAGCGAGCTAAAGCCGAGGGCACGCGTTATGCGGGGCCGCGCCTATATAGGCATGAGGGATTATGAAAAGGCTAAAGAGGAACTCAACGACGCGACTACCGCAGGTGAAACTCCTGTTACCGCCCATATCGAAATGGCAAGGCTAGGGGTATTCGAGAATGATATTGATTCCGCTCGCGACCATTTAGATAAAATCAGAATCCCCGGCCAATACCTTCCCGAGTACTGGCTGATTTTAGGCGAAATTAATCGACTTGAAGGTAACGATGAAGGCGCGCTTATAGCTTATAGCCAGGCTCTAGCATTAAAAGAGGACCACCTCCTCGCACTTCAAGCAAGTGCGGATTTAGAAATGGAAACAGGTGATTTCACCGCAGCTAAGTCACTCATTGATGTGCTTCGAAATTTCTACCCAGCAGACCTCCGGGGACTGCTACTAGCCTTAAACCTGACCTCTCAAGAAGGCACAACGGAACAACTGAACCAATTGGCATTTGAAGCCAAGACCGTGATCGACACGATCGACTACAATGAAATGCAGGATGATCCTTACACCCTCATTCTCGTAGGAAGTATTCACCACCTTTCAGGGCGTTTGACGGAAGCGTCCTCAGCCCTCGCACAATATCTTGAGTTTTCACCAACGGATCTATATGCCATCCGCCTATTAGCAAATGCTCAGCTCCAATTAAAACAAGCAACTGCCGCAATCAGAACTTTGAATAACGCTAGCAAGTATTACCCCGCGCACCCGCAACTTGCACTTCTATTTGCCGAAGCGTTTATCCAACAGAAGAAGTATGCCGAAGCCGCTCCCCAACTTGACCTCTACATCAACAGTCAACCGAAAAACAAACATGCGCGACTCCAGCGCGCAAAATTGAACGCCAGCCTCGGTGACTCTTCCTCAGCAATAACTGAGCTTGAAGAACTATACAAGGTAGATCCAGACACATCTGTATTAACGACCTTGAGTAACCTGCTGCTCGCGACTGGCAATTATGACAGAGTGATTGAACTGGTTACTAAAACTGGCCCACAGACAAACGAGACCATCGAAGCAGATGTTATTCGCGGCAGAGCTTACGTAGGTCAGGGGCTCGTTGCTAAAGCAAGAGAAGCTTTCAATTCTGCCCTTGTAAAAAACCCAACCTCAACCTCTGCTCCCTATAATATCGCCCTATTAGATTTACGCAGTGGCGATTTAAAAGCAGCACGGCAAGGATTTAAATCTGTTTTAGTTAAGGATACGAACCACAGAGCATCATTGGTCCAACTCTCTTCTATGGCAGAACAATCAGGGAACCAGCGAGATGCCATACAATACCTAAAGGATGCCATTGCGATTGCACCTGATGTTGACAATCATGTTCACCTTTTTAACCTCTTAATTTCAAACCAAAGGGACCAGGAAGCGCGGGATAGCCTGACAAGCTTGCGACTTGAGTTTCCAGAGAATCTCAAGGTCATGGCGACCGAAGCAAAATGGAACATTATCAATGCTAACCGTGAGCGCGCGAGCCAAATATACTTAGTTATGCGAGATCAGGCTCAAGCAAACAGCTCCGTTAACAACCTAGTCTCAGTTGCCCGATTTCAATTGGAGCTTGATAATAACGAGCAAGCTTTTGAAACCCTCGACATGGCACAGAAGCTCGATGGATCAAACCTTTCCGTATTAATCGCACGAGCGGAATTTATGAAACATCAAGAAGACTATGAACAAGCACTGGTGTTCGCCATTGAAGTGATTCAAAAATCGTCTAAACAGTCTATCGGTTACCAGCTGAAGGGGGACATTCAACTCGACCTAGGGCAAAAGGAAGAAGCGCTATTAACTTATAAAACGGGTTTGGAAAGCGCTATACCAACGACAGAACTGATTCTTCGTTACTATACCGCCCTCCGCGAACAAGCAAGCAAACAAAAGGCACTGATTTTTCTGGAAAACTATGTTCGTAGCAAAAAGGGACCCAATTTCACTATCTTGCGGGTCATCGCCGGAGCATATGCTGATGTGGGTGAGTCAGCTAGGGCAATCTCCCTGAATGAAACGCTATTAGAGAATCGGCCAAACGATGTGATTCTGCTGAATAATCTGGCACTTTTGTATTTTGAAGCAGGTGACACGAGGGCAAAAACGTTCGCTCAAGCAGCCTATGATACGGCGCCGGACAATTATGCTGTCATGGATACCCTTGGCTGGATCATGGTCCACGAAGGTGATATATCACTTGGGGTTACATTGCTTCGAAATGCCTTAGCAAGATCAGCAAACATCCC
>JBLHWY010000144.1:0-16423 GCA_047629195.1 Candidatus Azotimanducaceae bacterium | reverse complement strand
AGAAATCCCTAAACTCACCATACAATTGAGCAGCCAATGTTTTATTAGGGGCCATGATGAGCGTGGGTCTTTGTAACTTTTCAATGACATTCGCGATCGTGTAGGTCTTGCCAGAGCCCGTAACGCCCAGCAGAGTCTGTGTGGCGAGGCCAGAAGATATACCGTCAAGGAGACCTGCAATCGCAGCTGGCTGATCGCCTGCGGGTGTGTAGCTCGAGTGGAGCTGAAATTCGCCTGAATTCATTGTTGAGCCTCATAAGGGAGCGGGATTTTAGCTCATTCGGTGACACAATTTCAGGAATATGACCAAAGACTCCTGACACCCTTATGGCAACAACATTAGAACAAACGGGTGTTGACCGAAAAAGGAT
Organism: Candidatus Azotimanducaceae bacterium; assembly: GCA_047629195.1. Classification (GTDB taxonomy): domain Bacteria; phylum Pseudomonadota; class Gammaproteobacteria; order Pseudomonadales; family Azotimanducaceae; genus UBA4582. The sequence continues at coordinate 16,052 of JBLHWY010000144.1, read as the reverse complement.
GGCTCTATACACTCCTGTTCTTCAAAAGTTCCCCGATAGCTCAGTTGGTAGAGCAAATGACTGTTAATCATTGGGTCCGTGGTTCGAGCCCACGTCGGGGAGCCATTTCTACCTTTACACCTCACTTTCTGCGATAATCCGCGCTGCTTTTAATCAGGGACATATCTTGAAAGGTATTATTCTTGCTGGCGGCTCCGGCACACGACTACACCCGGCTACCCTCGCTATCTCCAAACAACTACTTCCGGTTTATGATAAACCGATGATTTACTATCCCCTCTCGACGCTTATGTTGGCAGGTGTCCGGGATATTCTAATCATTTCTACGCCCATGGATACTAGCCGATATGAACTGCTACTCGGCGATGGAAGCCAATGGGGACTTAACCTCCAATATGCAATACAGGACGAGCCTCTGGGTCTCGCCCATGCATTTATTGTGGGTGAAAAGTTCGTCGATGGCGACAAGTGTGCGCTCGTTCTCGGTGACAATATATTTTGGGGCCAGAACTTTACGTCGATGTTAAAGCGGACTGTAGAGCGAGAGCAAGGAGCTACTGTGTTCGCTTATCCAGTCAGAGACCCTGAACGCTTTGGTGTGGTTGAATTCGACAAAGATTTCCAGGCTATCAGCATAGAAGAGAAGCCTAGTAACCCGAAGTCTCGATACGCTGTAACGGGTCTTTACTTTTATGACCAGTCCATCACAGAAAAAGCAAAAGCTGTAGAACCTTCTCACCGTGGTGAGTTAGAAATAACGACTATTAATCAAATGTATCTTGAAGAAGGGAGCCTTAACGTCGAATTAATGAGTCGTGGAATGGCCTGGCTGGATACGGGAACTCATGACTCTCTACTTGAAGCCGGTCATTTTGTGCAAACGCTAGAGCATAGGCAAAGTTTAAAAATTGCTTGCCCAGAGGAAATCGCATGGCGGCAAGCCTGGATTGACGATGTCGACCTGAACAATTTGGCGGAACCTCTGTGTAAAAGTGGTTATGGCGAATACTTGCTGGATCTACTTAGACATCCAGAGGAGAGAAAACTGTGATCGTCACTAAAACTAAATTACCAGGCGTTGTGATTATTGAGCCTACGATCCACGGTGATAACCGAGGTTTCTTTTTAGAGTCTTTTCATGCCGAGAGATATAAGCAAGAAGCAGGCATAGACCTACCATTCGTACAAGACAATCAGTCTCGGTCAGGAAAGGGGGTTCTCCGTGGATTACACTACCAAGTCAAAAAACCTCAGGGAAAACTAGTTAGAGTTACTCGGGGCGAAGTATTCGACGTCGCGGTTGACATAAACCCAAATTCTACAACTTATACTAAGTGGGTCGGTGTTAACTTAAGCGAGGACAACCATTTGCAGTTTTACGTACCACCGGGCTATGCACATGGGTTTTTGGTACTTTCAGACTTTGCTGATTTCTCGTACAAATGTACAGACTACTATGATCCGAAAGATGAAGGAGGTGTACGCTGGGACGACCCTAAGATTAATATAAGTTGGCCAAAAACTAATCCCACCGTATCGGACAAAGACAAGCAGTTACCTACTGTCGACCTCCTCTGAACCGCAACCTATTCATTTCCACGAAAATAGATATGGCGAAGACTGTATTTGAATAATGTAACAACCGCGTGTCAGCCGCGTTACCAAAGAGAAGATAGCTGCCCCAGTACGATAAGCCAGACCACATAAGGAGCCCTTCAATACCAAACGGATTAAATCTTCTACTATTAAAAAGCACCAAAAAAAGAGAAAAAACAAGAAGAAAACCCGGTTTGAATACTGTCAGCTCAGACACATTTGAAAACCATTGCACAAAGGCCTTGGACCGCTCCGGATTAGCTTGATATCCAAATTCATTTTCAAGTATGCCAGGATGACTAAGCAAGAACGGTTGCCCCTCATGAAAACCAAGTATGTAAACCATGTAGTCCCATCGCCTCTTGTTCATACAAACAGGATGTTCTATCAGATTTTTTAGCCATACCGAAAACAGCTTTTCTGAGTAACCATTTCTTAAGAGTCTTGCTGATAATGTGACATGCTGGGGATGGTAGCTACTCCGTATTTCTTCTAGAGAGATGTCTTGACCGGTTGTCCTCATCAAGTTTTCGTTTAAGCAGATACTCGCTCCCGCTAGGTCAAATATCATAGGAGTCTTTAGGAAAAGACTCTGTGAACGACCTCCGAGCTTTTCACCACTTTGCCATGAGTAACTCTCAGCCAAGCCTTTCAATCCAAGCATAATTAGAGCAACGATAACGGCAAGGAAGAAGGTTTTAACTGAGCCAACTAGACTTGAATCAAATACTTTGCCTCGCGAAAACAAAATAGCCAACAAAAAGACGAAGGCGAAAATAGCGTTATGCCTTGTGAGCACACCCACAAATATTAATACAAGCACTAAGCCTATTTTCAGCAACCGGTATTTGTCAAAATTAAATGTCAACGAGAGGAGAATTACTAAACATGCAATCGAACTCGTCAAGACATCTTTCCAGATAACAAGCGCTGTTCCTATAAAAATAGGATGGAAGTTGATTGTTACTAAAAAGAGGAATGCTACAACAGCGTTCCTCGTTAGCTTATAGACAACTAACGCTGAGCAAAAATAGAAAAGCCAAACTTGAGAAAATTGCATAGTCGTCGGCATCGGCCAGATCAGTTCTACAATTGACCAAATGTAGGAAACCATCGGGGGCCATTCCGCATCTTGGACCCCAAATCTTGCACCACGCAAGGCATGAAAACTGTCGTAAGACATCCAACCGGGAAAGGACAACCAACAGACCCACATAGTAAAAATTAAAGACGACGCGAGCAGCGCAACTTTAAATCGATCTTTACGGACCATGTAAAAGCAACTTATGCATAACGCTACTAATAATGCGCACAAGAATCTGGATAAATCTGAAAACTTCCTATGATCGCTCCCGATATTGAGTTCAAAATATGGGTCGCTTTGATTGGCGTAGACTTGTAGCTTTCCATCCTGCACTTCGATTTTCTCTATCGAATTTCTCGCACCTATTTCAACTCTATTAAGATTGAGGTTAGCGAAATAGAAGGGGCTATAGAGGGAAATGCTATGGAATATTGTCTTGCCGGGGGGAACATCAACCCTGAGTCTAACTTCGCCATTTTCATCTGGAAGAATAACTCTTATTTTGTGCTTGCTCCCACCAGCGACATTAATGCGAATACTTTCCTGCTCGGAATATCCAGTATCAACACGCCAAAATATCTGCAGTAGTCTTTCGGAGTCTTTCGGAAAATCAAACTCAGCATCAAATAGAGCACTGCCTATCGACTGTGGCGTTCCAAGAAGGAAATAGGTAAGAGCAAAGCAGGCGAATATGCCGAATGCCTTAACAAATACGCTAAAAACATTTTCTTGAGAGTTAATCACCTCTTACAAATTTCTCCACTGCAGAAGACACTGTACCCTCGTCCTCAGGCCGATCCTGCCATAGTGTACTATGAGGGCGTAAACCAGATTCTTCAGGTGTCGGAGAAGAATAGTAGTAAAGAGCGAGAGATTGGCGAACCTTCGAGGTTGGGCAACGTAATTGCCTGGGGTGTCCATGGAAAGCTACATCTGACGTGTTAAAAATGACCATCCGATTGAATATCGGACTAATCGATTTGACGCAAGCTGACATATCTTGATTCCATAATTCCAGACAGCCCTCCCAATTATCCTGCCAACCCTCATTGAGATATAGAAGTAAATTCACGCGCCGTCTTAGACCAAGCTCAGGGTGCATATTAAAGTCAGCGTGAATTGAAAGTTTGCCACCTCTGAGAATTTGATGAAAACCCGCTCCATGCAGGTATGGATCAGGAATTAGGCCGCGAATACCCGTCAAATTAGTTAAAAATTCGAGAAATGGCTTTGATTGGAGAGCAAACAGCAGCTGCTGAGTCGCCAGTCCAAAACTATCGGCATCTCTGAATGCAAATTTTAACTCCTGCAAATGTCTCACATCTGCACTAAAAAGAGATCTCGCTGCCTCATGCGGAGTTGGGACCTCCTTAATAACGCGCCGGAGTATATCAGGATCGATAAGACTGTCTAAAACCGCGTGGGGAAACGGAGCTTCATCCATATACAAATGATGTCGTGCTGATGCGTCCTTAAGTGAGGTCGCAAAGACTGTGTGTTTAGATAAAGAAACCATACTAATTGATTCGTAATCACTTGATCTTGATACTATCCGTACAGAATAGCAGATAAGGAGTTTGAAAGTAGTATGAAGCTAATCCAGAAAGCATCGAATCACCACACAAAAGTAACCCTACCCAAACATTAGGATTTATGATTTGGTTTCAGATCAAAAATTTACCCGCTCTCTCTCAACAACTAAAGGTCGGTTGCTCACTTTTGTATGGATGGAACCAAGATATTCTCCTATAACTCCGATGAAGAAAAGTTGGACTGCGGAAAAGAAAAACATGCCTATGACTAAGGGAGCCACACCTATGGCAAAGCTCTCCCAGAAAAACAGTTTGTACACACCGTAAAAAACTGCTGTCAAAACACTCAATATGGAACAAGTGAACCCTAACCAAGTTGCAATTCGCAGTGGAACTTTAGAATGTGAGCAAATGCCAAGCAAAGCAAGATCATAAAGCGTATAAAAGTTGTTCTTGGTGATCCCTCGTTTTCTAGCCGCTTGCGTGTACTCTATGACTTCTACTCTATCAGTCAATTCGAAGATCAAACCGCGAAAATAAGGGTACGGTTCGTCAATTCGTCTCAAGGCATCAATCAATCTACGGTCATACAACCCGAAACCCATAAAATTTTTAAGGAGTTTTGTTTCAGAAAGCTTGTTTATCAAACTGTAATATAGCGAACGAATCAGAAACATTACTGGTGATTCTAGGCTTTTCGACTTCACACCCAATACAGCATCGGCGTCAGTCGCAATCCATTTCTCGATTAACGTGGGAATTAAAGTCGGTGGATCCTGGAAATCTGCCACCATAAGAATCACAGCATCACCATCGGCCTGAAGAAGACCGTAGTGAGGAGATCGAATATGTCCAAAATTTCTCGCATTGATAATTAGCTTCACTGATTGATCTGAGGCTGCTATCTCTCTAAGAATATCGACGGATCGATCTGTTGAAGCATTATCGATGAACAGATGCTCGTATTTAACACCTTCAATTTGCTTGAAGACATCACGAACCTTCGAATAAATTTGTTCAACGTTATCCTCTTCGTTATAACAGGGGGTAACTACGGTTATTTTTTTCACTTTAAACTTTACTCATTCCGATGCGACGTTAGATAGTAGACTTCAAGATGGTATTGCTTAGCCCTTAATCAAAGTCATTTCTTTATTGAAGGTGATTCGCTCAAAATGTTATGCCAATTTTCGAGCTTAGTCCTACAGCCGAAAAGCCTTATGGACCTCTAAGCATTAATGAACATGGTCCCTCACAATCATTATGGCTTAGGTATATTACCTCGCTCTACTTCTGCTTTATACCAAGATTCATAACAAGGTTCATTGTCGGTGAACGGGTTTGAGAATGCTTGCATCAAATCTGCTCTCGCACGATAGAGTTTCCTGGCTTCAACCGGAATTGGATTCCCCGACTCATAACATCCAAAAACCCAGTCTCTAAAAATCTCACTCTTATTACCGTTCTCTTTAAGCTCAGAACCATAACTGTCCCACATTTGAAGAGCGATTGTCTGGTCAGACGCGTACTTCATGAGCATGCCCTTGCCATCGCCGCTGTCGTATCCCGTATAGTGATAGAACTTTAGCTTAGATCCAGCGACAAAAAGCTCCTGGTCATCTGAAATAGAAAGCTTCCTATGTGCGATGTTCCATGTTGCTACATTGTATCCAGGATCTCGAATAATGAGAGTTTGATCGAAAAAAATCGGTGCCAAATCACACCACTTTTGATCAGTAAAAAGCCCACCGGGGATGTCATCAAAACAATGCTTGTTTAATCTATCCGCCCACCACTCTAGAAACTCAAGACCTTGCGTGGTCGAGGAATTTGCTGCCATAAATCCCAAGTTATATAGGCCGTGTTTTAGTACCGAAATCTCGTTATCGATAATTGCGGCGTCTTCGGTTTCATATTGGAGGAGGTGAGGCGTTAGCAAAACGCTATGCTCATCCAGATGAACATCAAGATCAGACAGTGAAGAGTACACTCTTGTGTCTGGGTCAAGATACATGATTTTATCAACGTCTTCTCGTTGCGAAAAATGTACAGCGGCCCTTCCCTTAACTGCTGTGCACAGTTCGACTATCGAATGCTTAAAAGCCCATGATTCGAAATCCTCGATCCGAAGATCTTGAATCACAACCAATTCATCAAAGGGTTCACTTGACAGGTTGAAGTTAGCTGGGGGCTCATCAGACAATAACAAGACAAACCACCAATCAGGATGAAACGCTTTGACAGATTTAGCCAATACCCTGGCTTTCGGAATATAGCTTTTAGTAACAGATGTGTAGACTAAAATTTAGTGAACTCCTCTTGCTAATTTCAAACACTGCTCTAGTGAGCGATATATACCTTCAGCCGAGGTACCTAGAGAGACCGTCGCTCCCCGATCATATTTCCCTAGCCTAGTCGCTTGAGCACCAATATCGAACGCAACTATGGGTAACTCTAACTTCATTGCTTCCGTAAGTGTGTAGCTAAATGTCTCGGGAACGATAGTAGGCATGAAGACCACGTTTATTTTCTTTCGTTGCACTACCTCTTCTAGCTCCGACAGCTCGTACGCACCATAGACTTCAACAGTCGTGGCAACAGGAACTACCGAGTCGCCAATCAGGGTAATCGTCGCAGAGAGATTCTGATCACGAATCCAATCGGCCAGTTCGTTAACAATTCCCCCTCCTTTGACCGAAGTCAAAGTGCCGAGAACAGCTATTTTCATTGGTCCTGATAGATTCGCAGGGCTCTGGGCCTCAAAATGATCTTTGTGGGGAATCGTCCTTATTTGTTCAATCGAACTCAAATCAAATGCTCGCTGGAGAATGTCTTTTGAGCTTGTATCAAAAACTACTAATTCAGAAGTATTACCGAATAACTTTCGAAAGGGTTGCCTCCACAAGTCAATGTCTTTCTCTCTACTATCTTCCGGCCTAACTGCTGCATTGTTCTTTAGACACTCGCTACAGATCGATTTGTTTTTTGGCACAAAACAATAGCGTTCTTTATCGTCAAGGAGATGCTGAGAAGGACAGACACTATGAAAATCATGAAGCCGGAAGCTAAGCTTTACTTCTGAACTAGCAACTAACTCGCATAGCTCATCAATAAAAAGATTCAAATTCGGATAAGAGTTGAAACTATTTATTACAATTTCCCTAACGCTGAGAGTAGCAATATAGGCAAAAACTTGGTCATAACTTTTACTTCCAAATATCAAACCATCATCGTCTGATACCCACTCCAACACCCAGCAGCACTGCTCAGGTTGAAAATAAATCCGGATAACATCGTATCCATAAGCTAGATATTTCGTTCTCTCGAGATCGCTATAGGCTTTTGCACCGCCACCCATAAAATGATCAAACATTACGACGATATTATTTGTTATCGAGATATTTTTTGCATAACCCAAGTCGAATACACCACCCATTCCCTCAAAATAGGCGCTCTCAGGCAAGTACGTTGCAGTTGTGTAACCCGCGGCATTACTTATATATGGAACTAACCTTTCTATAGCATGTGCGAGTGTACCGTCGTCTTGAGCGTCTTCTAGCGCGAAATCATCAACCGTGAAATTGGCGCTCAAAATAGCGGACGCCACTTCCCCCCTCATCCAAAACATGAAACCAGCAGGGAAATCTGTAAAGTGTAATTTTTCAATTTCTGATTGATCAAAACCGTAGCGATCGAGAGCTATAAGAATCTGATCGCGGTTGTCTCCTAATCTCATGTAAGGCAGAACGGGGTAATAAGGGTGAGGATACAGTACCCCCAAATTGGGATTCTGATCGAAGGCGTGAATAATCCCCTTTAGGGTGCCAACTTCTCCCAACAGAGCCTCGTAGAGGTAACGTCTCCAGCCTCTGAGTTGATGATTATGGGGGGACTTCTTTGTGTGTATATGAAGCACAAATTCAGCCTCGCAGGCATCAACCGCAAAAAACATTGGACCAATATCGCGACCACGGTTTGCAACCACCACGACGGAAAATGCGTTTACACAGTCTAAACCATAAAGCTCTCGCTCTATTCTTGTTTTCTTGCTTTCCTCGTTAGTTGAAACAAGCAAATCGAACTCGAACGGTAGATTGATAAGATACTTTCGAATATCTCCTACCAGTTCAGAATAGTAAGCATGGACATGCACTAGAATCCGGCCGGCATGAACAATATCGTCATTCACTGCTGGAACAACCATCATTTCTGATTTGCCCAAAAAACCAGGCGGAGATAGCTTAGTAGGGCTAATCAGTTCATCCGCAACAGAGCAAGCCGCTATCACTGGAACCTCATCAGAGTCACGTGCCTTAATATAGTTCCTTAGCCTATTTTTAACGTCGGGTACCCCGCCCCTAAATATCGATCGGCCCACACTTATTAACAGCCGCGAAAACCCAAACTCTGATGAAAATCTTCTAACCTCTATAAATAAGGCTTTTACCTTCATTACCCTCAAAGATAATGATCGGAGGGGTTTGGTAAACATCCAGGATTTCGATGCCAATAACGAAGCGATTTGGCGCTCAACGGCTTCGTTTTTTTGGACTAATTCGAATACCATTATCTCCTCTTGTTCAAAGGCCTGCTTTTGCTCAACTAACTCGACTCTGGTTGCCAAATGCTCATCGCGTTCTATTGCATGTAGACCTGAGAGGTGACTAAGTTCTTTCTCTAAGTTCTCGACTAGGAGCCTCAACTCTTCGTTGATTCTCATTTTTGACGACAGCTGACCATTCGCTTTTTCAAGCCTGTCTTTCTCTTCTTGCAAACCAGTTTCTAGATACTGAATATTGCTTTGTTGGCTTTCCACGATGGTCTGAAAATCGAGAGTTTTTTCGTGTTGAATATCTGCAATACGTTCCATTTCTTGGATTCTTTCGTGTTGAACATCCGCAATGCGTTCCATTTCTTGGATTCTTTCGTGTTGAACATCCGCAATGCGTTCCATTTCTTGGATTCTTTCGTGTTGAACATCCGCAATGCGTTCCATTTCTTGGATTTTGCCGTGTTGAACGCCTCTTACTGAAACAGATTCAAGTAATTCAAGATGTTGCTTTTTGTTTACTTCGTCGAGGGTTTTAAATCTTTCGTGCTGAAAGTCAAGAGTCGCAGACAGCACATCAATCTTTCCATGTTGGAAGCTTGCTGTTTGGGCAAGTTCCGTAGCCTCAGATTGCTTAACCTTAAGGGAATTTTCTACATCTACGATTCTAATATGCTGGAATTCTGTGACGCCGGACAGATCTCCAATTCTTAGATGCTGGACATCACCAACCTTGGCGAGTTCCTGTCTCTCCTGTTCGGAAACCTTATAAGCTGATTCCAGCTCCTTTACCCGGACAGTTAAATTCAAGCTGTCTTCCGACAATTCTCTTAGGTAGACAATTTCGCCATCCTGTTTCGCAGCCAACTGACGAAATTTGCTCGTAATTAATTGGTGAGAGGCAACCAACTCAAGTGGCGCCTCAAGCATTGACGCTTTGAGGACAATATTTTGGTTCGCGAGATCCAAGAGTGCTCTATAAAACTCAACTGCCTCGCTGGGACAGCTAGGGTCACGCCCAGCGTCCTGAACAGAAAGAGTCGAGTGTCGCAAATTAGAATCAATAAAATCGGAGTCGGCCAAAAAATTTTTTATAGATGCTATTGAACCGACTCTGAGTAGTTTCCTAAGCCTATTCAAGTTTTCCTGGGGACTCTCAAGAAAAGAATCGTAATCTACTAATATCGTCGTATGATCCTTACACCCTAAAACGCTAGAATACGTGTAATACATCCAAAGATAGTAGGCTTTTTCTCTCTCAAACGAGTCTCGTTTAGCGAGAGAATTGACCACACTTATTGGATTCCGAACAGCAACAATGAGTGTTGTATCAAGACTGTTTGCTGTAAAAATTTCACGCCAGAAAGGCAACAATATCGAGAACCTAGGATCCTTACATGCAAAATTGTCAATTAAGGAAAGTTTTTTCGAAAAAATATTGCTCGCTTCCGGGATCAAGGCTTTTACAAAAGGGCTTTCAAATTCTTGGCTCGTTATTACTGAAAGAGAGGACCAGCTACGACCAAGTACAGACAACAACTTATCGTTAAAGGCAACTATGTCGTTGTCTTCGAAAAAGCCCTTTTCATTTACATTTGCCATCCTCTCTTGGAGATTATCCCCAAAATTCATCCCTAAACTTCTCAAAGAGCCGGAAATGGCGCTGGTACCGCTACGATGCATTCCCGTCACAACATAACAACGCTTAGATTTCATCTATTTCGACACCAGTACTGCAGGTTTACATTTAAAGTCGATAGCCCCCGTTGCATTAGGATCTGCGGACAACATCACTTTAAACATCGCAACATCATATATCCGATGAAGGTAAGTTTCCCCATCGCCGTGGTTTCCCAAGACACCAGCATTAAGAAAATATACTCCTTCGGCCAGGTTACACTCAAACTCGAAACACACCTCACAAACTGTACCTGGATCAACAGACTCAATATCTGCTCCCAAGTCTCTATTTGTTGCATATCCACCGAATTCTTGACCGGATATATTTCTTATCATCATGCCAAATTTCACACCACGAACTCTTTTGTCAATATCTACAACATATCGAAATCTATACACCCTCCTAGCCACAAGCATATTAACTACCCTGTCCTCTAGAGTAGTCAAATTCGCATCTCGTATCTTGCCACCGTTTAGCTCATAAGAGATCGAACTCTGCGGAAACATGTGGGCGTCGAAGCTTTCATCCAACTCCTCCGAGTCGAGTTTTTCTACTTTACCTGAATGTCTTTCCTCTTTAGATTCGATTCTTTTACCAGCGCCTTCCCGCCTAACTGCGCTGAGCTCAGATCTAACAATCTTCGCTTGATCTTTGTTTGCATAAATTAAACGGTGGTATTGCTCCATCACAAATTTAGGAACTCCGTCTAGCAACAATTCCCCTTCGTCTAACAAAAGCGCTCTATCGCAAAGATCGACAACAGTACCTCCTGAATGTGAAACGAACAAGATGGTCGCGCCTGCACTCTTTATTTCCTCAATCTTCGAGAAACACTTTCTCTGAAACACCTCATCGCCAACGGCTAAAGCTTCATCGACGACCAATATTTCCGGCTCTACACTTATCGCAACCGAAAATGCCAATCTAACAACCATGCCACTAGAGTATGTTTTAACTGGCTGATCAATAAAATCGCCAATGCCCGCAAACTGAACGATTTCCTCATACTTATTCTTCATCTGAGCACTCGTAAGGCCAAGCAATGCGCCATACAGCTGAACGTTTTCCCGCCCAGAATATTCAGGGTTAAACCCTGAACCAAGCTCGAGTAGCGCAGCTATTCTCCCCTTTACAACACAACTCCCAGAAGAGGCTGCGAGGGTATTGCATATCAGTTGTAATAAAGTTGACTTACCCGAACCGTTGCGGCCCACTATTCCTACAGTTTCCCCCTTTCCCACAACAAATGACATTGGCTTTAAAGCCTGAAACTCTCTAAAAAAGTTGACGGGCTTCAGGCGGATGAGACGACGCATTTTCGGAAAGATCGCTTGTTTTAATCTGTCACCAGGCGCTGAATACACCTGGTAGCGCTTACTCAAATCGGAGACGATAATCGCTGCATCACATGACATCAGCAAACCCTTTACGTGCTCGTTGGAAAAAGTAGAACCCGACCCAAGCAACAAACACAGCAACAAAGAAATAAAGTATAAGTCCTTGCCAATCAGGCAGCTGTCCTTCGATCACAACTTTTCGCAACTGGTCAATCACAAATGTAAGCGGGTTGAGCAGTACAATACTCCTAAACCTTTCTGGCACGGCTTCTAATGGGAAAAAAACTGGCGAGAGAAATAGCAACGCCGTACAAAAAACACCAATCACTTGCCCTAAGTCCCTTACAAACACACCGATTGAAGAGAGCAACATACTAAAACCTAGACTAAGAATAACCAGCGGTAGCAAAACAATTGGCGCAAGGAGAAAAGTAATATGAGGTTTCGCTCCAAACACTAGCACACCCACAAATAGCACAAAAAGATTCACCAAAGTCTGAAAAACGCTACTCAAAACAGCGACTAGTGGTAATATTTCTAAAGGGAAGATAACTTTCGTGACATAGTTTGGCTGGTTTAAAATCAAGTCTGACGACTTTGTCAGAATTTCAGCCAGTAGACTGTGGCAAATCAATCCTGAAAATAAAAATATCGAGAAGTGGGCTTGCTCAGCGGAGGACCCGCCCCATCTGGCATTGAAAATTACCGAGAACACAAAAGTGTATATCACCAGCATCAATACTGGATTTGCGACTGCCCATAGGATCCCTAGAATAGAGCCTTTATATCTACTTCCAATATCTCGCTTAACTAATTGATAAATCAGTGATTGGTGACTAAAGACACTGCTCAGTAAAAAAGCTGGGGATACCGACTCTTCACGCGTTAACATAGACCCTTGTAGCCTATCATCTAGCATCTGCCCATGTTCGCTACTGATCCGGATGAGTCATAGTAAGCGATGCAACCATCCGCAAAGACGTGTGAAACGATAGATTTTCGACTCAAATTGGTGTTTGCTCTTTTTGACCCTGCATGGGTCAGGTTCTCATGCCAGATAAGCACATCACCCGCTGATGGCTGATACACCTCAGTCTGAAAACTATGTTTCCTCAGCGCGTCGTTCCAAGCAGCAACGACAGTAGAAACAAACTCAGATTCATCGCCTCTAACTTTACCACAGCCGACCGTATTCAAATAAATTCGTGGCAACTTATGGCTTCCCTTGTAGACAATCAATTCTCCTGATCCCTCTCTTACATCTTCAAGTGCAGCCCAGATTCCGCACATGTAACCAGCCGGAAACGGGGTGAGATGGACCGTGTCCTGGTGGGCATCCTGCTGACTACCGAATATGTATGTCAGCGTTTGACAGGGCCGTGGGCCTGAAGCAAATAGTACTCTAACGTATTCCATGATTTTAGGGTGAGTCCAGAGCTGATTAACTCCGGGGTAGTGCGCATGAAGATCGTGAAGTCTTTGACTATCTCCGTAAACATAGCCCTGATAGCCTTCATTTACTACCAGCTCGAGCTCATCCAATATCTTCGAGACGAGCTCCGGTTCCAACAAATTCTTGAGAGATATATACCCATCGCTTACAAAAGCACCAAGATCTCCCTTGGTTTTTTCGTCCACGCTCATCAATTTGATTTGCTCCAATGCGTCCTCTTTATCAAACCAGGGTTTTAGGCTTTCGTCTTCGTAGTCAAACATCTCTGATCCGACTTCTTCACCCAGAAAAAGTGGCACGTTATTCCTAACCAAGCTTGATGCAACAGTTTTCGCTAGTAAGCTTTGGTTCGTTACATGAAATTCTAGCGCTGCAGATTCAGATAGAACGCTATTCTCGAACACTTCCAAGATCAGCTTGTTTGGACCGTTCGCTAATAAATGCGAACACAGTACAATCCACTTTTCGACCACGAGCTCTTGGCCCAGTTCTAGTTCACAAGAATCCTCTTTACCTTGTACGCTGAGCCTAACAAGTTGCTTTGACGACACATCCCAGTTTATGGAAATTTGGACTCGAGCCAACCCAGATACATCTTCGACCGAGTCCATTGCTAAGCTTATATTCGTCATTGTGAGCGGCCATACATTCAAGTTAGAAGATCAAGGGATTAGAACGGACGGGCAAAGACCAACCGTGAATAACACCCGTCCATTATATATCAATCAATTGTCAACTAGTACCTTAGACACCCCTAAAAGGGAACAATTTAGCATTTCTCCGGCCTCTCATTTGCTCTTCCATTACCGTCCAATCGTGTCACAGTAATCGCGCGATATGCGATATAATACTGGCTGAAAAGCCAATAAAAATAGACCGTGCGATAGCAACGTATCGCTTCATTTTGGAAAAAATATATGCCACCGATTCAGTCAGATATCGATGTTTCAACCATTTATGACTAAATGAAAATCCAAAGGATAGGTGCTCAGTCGCTCGCAGAGTTCGTCGGTGGTGGCCGGGCTCATAATATTGGTTCGAGTATGCTCCAGAGCTTAATCGACTCCCAAGCGTTGCTCCCCAACACAAATGTCTTTGAGATAGGCCGCGGATGTGGCCGTGCAGCGCTTCCAATCGCATCGTATTTACAGTCGGGAAGGTATGTTGGTGTGGACCTCGTCGATGAACTTGTCGATTTCTGCAACGCTGAGATACTTCCGCATTTTGCCAACGTCGAATTTCGAACTTAGCCAGGCAAAAATCAAGTTTATAATCCTGTTATACGACCTCAGGGCCAAGAAGTGTTCGACGAAGATGCGCTCACGCATGCAAATATTGGCGAATTCCAATTATTTTTTGGATTCTCCGTCTTTAGTCACTTACTTCCTCAGGATCTTGTCACAATCTTAAATCGCGCGAATCGGCTGTTAGATGATAGCGGAAAAATAGTTGCCTCCATGTTCCTTTTGGACAGTCAATCTAGGAAATGGATTGAGTCTGGAAAAACGAATTGGTACGACTCTGAAATTCACGAATACGATGGTGTAATTGTCCATGACCCTCTAAACCCTGAAGTCTCTGTCTGTTATCCAGAGGAAGAGTTGAGGAAACTTGCTGAGCAATCAGGATTTTCTATTAGCGCTATAGACTATGGGAACTGGCGCGGCATCAACACCAACCAGTTTCAGGACTTGGTGGTTTTCAGTAAGAGTTCGACTGCACCAGCCGACTTCTCTCCTTCTGGATACTTAACACTAAACCCTGATCTGGCGTTGCAGCAGAACATTAATCCTTACTGGCATTATAAAGTGTACGGGAGAAATGAAGGTCGCCGCTACAAATAGGAATATCGGCTCTAAGGTAGACCTTCAATTTATAGCAGAACAATACTTCTTCAACCTCGGTTAGCAAATGTGTAATACCGATGCACGAAGTAGGTTAGTAGAGGCGTGGCCACTGCGCATATCGCTTGTGCAAACAATACATTCAGATCTATGTTCTCCACTAAGAAAACTAAGAGGACCGCATTAGCTATCAAAGCCAGACCATAGACCAGATAGTTCTTTAGTAACTCACCAGAAAAACCGCCTTTCGATCGAAATACAAATTTTTTCAGCACGAAGAATGCAAAAGTGACAGCGATAAAAAAATTTGCCACAAGCAAAATAAGATAGTGGAACTGATCTGAAAAACAGTGTATCAACAAAACAAATGACGCGTATCCAAATATCGTATTTGCGATACCGCCAATCAGGTACCTTGCAAACTGCTTCTTAGCAAACTCCCTAATCAACCCACTTCTACTTTTTGTTGGACATAGATTTTACTTCCACCACACCAAAGAAGCTCTTGAGTTTACTCACAGTTTGGCCAAGCGCATCAAAGCTTAACCCCGGATAAAGACCGACCCAAAAGGTTTGATTCATCACAATATCGGTATTGACCAAATCTTCCGCTACTCTGGCTCGATGACGGTATTTCGAAAAATAAGGCTGTCGAAGTAAATTACCAGCGAACAGTAATCGAGTGCCAATTTGATTCTTATCCAAGAACCTCATAAGTTCTTCCCTATTTATCCCCTCACGCAAAGTAATTGGAAAACCAAACCAAGAGGGGTCACTACCGGGTGTCGCAGTCGGTAAAATCATAAATTTTTCGAGAGATCGCAATTCAGAAGACAGAAATTCAAAGTTGCGTGCTCTGGCTTCAATAAAGCCATCTAAACGTTCCAATTGCGCTAGTCCACAAGCTGCCTGGGTGTCTGTAATCTTCAGATTGTAGCCCAGGTGCGAATATGTGTACTTGTGATCATATCCATGG
>JBLHWY010000143.1:0-16660 GCA_047629195.1 Candidatus Azotimanducaceae bacterium | reverse complement strand
CTGAAGGCGCCTGTTTTGAGGCACTCTGTATTCCACTTAAAAATAACTCCGAGCTTTTAAAGACAGAAAATGATCAAAAATGGGTCAATCTCACAGGTTTTGCTGATCTGCTAGAACAACCCTTTGTGGCAGACCTTGCGAACAAAATCTGGAGTTTCGGAGAAGTCCCAGCAAAGCGCGATGGCATGATGAGTGACGGCATGGCGCCTGAATTTGAGGTAATTGATCGAGCAGGAAAGGTCGTCCGGATGTCTGACTATAAAGGCAAAAAGGCATTAGTGATCACCTGGTCCTCATGGTGAGGATGCCAACTTGACGTGCCCGTGTGGCAACGTATTTATGAAGAACTTCAAGAAGAATTAGACGATCCAAATTTTGTCATTATCTCAGCAGCGCAGGACACCGGCGGGGAAGCGGTCGTTGGTCCTATTTTTGATGCGGCAAATACAACCTACATCCAAATTGTTGATGTCGACCATACAATCAGTACAGTCTTTAACTTTCTGAACGTGCCGTCTGCAGCATGGATAGACGAGGCGGGCAAAATTGTTCGAATTGATGAAGGCACTTATGCAAAGATTCATCCCTTCGGCGGCAACGATGTTTATGCACCGGCCCTGATCGATTGGGTCAAGAACGGTGAAAACAGTCAATATGTGCAATCAGCTGCGACCGTGACAAAGAACATTCGCGTGCAAACTGCTGATGAACTAAAAGCTGAAGCTGCGTTCCGTCTTGGGAACTTCTTCAGAGGCAATGGTTATGCAGAAGAAGCTGAACAGTATTGGCAGCAAGCGCGAACGTTAAACCCAGATAGCGTGAACTACATTCGTCAAAATCTGACGCTCTCTGAGGAAGGTTCAGCAGGCGAGACCTTCCGCGGTATGATGACAAGTTATATTGAAGGGGGTAAAGACTACTACCGCCCATTGGATCTAGAAGAAACTTAGACTTATCCGTTAATGAAAGGCAGGACCCCAAATGACGCTTTATCACCAGGCAGCCGCCTTGCTGGTCACCTTCATTTGGGGGACTAACTTTGTCCTCATTCGATATGCGCTAGATGAAATAGAGCCATTCACACTGGCTGCTTTACGTTTTTTGTTCGTCGCATTTCCACTAATATTTTTCTTACCAAAACCAAAGGTTCAATGGCGTTATATCATTGCCTACGGCTTGCTTATTGGCGTTGGCCAATTCGGCTTACTCTTCTGGGCAATGCAAAGTGATATCACCCCCGGACTTGCATCACTCCTTATCCAGCTTCAAGTTTTCTTCACCATACTGTTTACAGTTATCAGTTTGAAAGAGTCTGTTAGCCTTCGACAAACCAGCGCGATGGCCATCAGCTTCGTCGGCCTGATACTTGTCATCCTCAATACAAACGATATGACAACAATAGTAGGCGTAGCAATTGTGCTTGTTGCAGCGATGAGTTGGGCGAGCGGCAATCTCATCATCAAGCACATAGGCAAGGTTGATTCCATCGCCTTTCTTGCTTGGTCTTCATTATTTTCGATACCGCCACTTGTACTTACAGCTTTCTATCTGGAGGGTGTTAATGAAGTATTTGTGAGCATGGCCCAAGCCTCTTGGTACGCCTGGGCAACGGTATTGTGGCAGAGCATCGGTAATATGCTGATCGGCTATGGCATTTGGAATATCTTGTTACATCGTTATTCTGCCGCCAGCGTTGCACCCTGGGCACTCTTAGTCCCCGTCTTTGGCATGAGTACGTCATGGCTTCTATTAGACGAACCTATGCCCTGGTGGAAATTATTGGCCATGCTCTTAATAGTTGCAGGTCTTGCACTGAATATTGCAGGAGATCTAAGAAAATTAGCCTTTGGTAACAAATAACACCTCGGTCGACACAAAATAAATCTCATGGCAACCGAAGAATATTTACAAGTATCTACCCATGATTCCACCAGGCAGAGTCAGAAAAAGTTCTAAGATCAAGCTCAAAGGTCCATGCGGAGCGATGCTGAGTTGCCAAATGATAGTAGGTATCGGCTACTTTCTCCGGTAACAATAAGCCATCAAGATCACCGCCTCTGGTTTCTCTTAACGCTTTAAAGCCTTCTTCACCTAGCATTTTCCCTAGCGTATCAGGGGCATCGACCGCACCATCAACAACGACATGTGCAACATGGATACCCTGTGATGCGAACTCTGCATTGAGCGTCTGACACAACATTCTACGACCACCCATTGCAGCGGCATGGGAATGTTGGCCACGATTACCCCGCATCGCGGATGTCGCAGAGGTCACAAGAATGGATCCTTTACCTCGTTCCGCCATCAGCGGACAAATGACCGTCGCAACTCGAAACAGCGCGAAGGTTGCCATGCGCCAGCCTAGCTCGAACATTTTGTAAGTGGTCCCTGCTAGAGGTCGATTACCAATCTGCGCACCCAGATTAAATACCACAACTTCTATCGGTCCAATATCCGCTTCAACCTTGGCTATCGTATCTTCTATGACTCCTTCTTCCGTTGCGTTAAAGATGAACCCAGAGGCGGACCCTCCGGTACTCTCGATCTCCGCAACCATACGATCAAGCCCTGCCTGATCACTCCTTCTGCACAGTACTGTGTGATACCCCTCGCTGGCGAAACGCTTTCCGGTGGTACCACCAATACCGGCTCCTGCTCCAATAATTAGACAAACTGGCTTCATGCTTTTCTCCTTATGTTTTATTAGGCATAGTTTTTTTGTCTATTGCTTCCACAAAACCTATCACAGCGCTGTCACAACTTCAGCGGCTAAAAGTTCATCACACTTTTCCTGCGCATAACCCAGACCCAGCAACACTTCTCGGCTGTGCTCACCGAGTTTCGGTGCTGGCCCTTTTATACTACTTGGTGTCACATCAAACCTTGCCGCTGGTACTGCCTGACGAACTTCACCAAACCCTTCATGAACGGTTCGCGCGATAGAGTCATTGGCCTTGATTTGGTCGTGACCTAGCAACTCCATACGCGTCAGTAATGGCGCACTAGGCACATCATTATCATCCAGTCGTTTAAGAATCTCTGCCGAGTGCCAGTTTTTTACCTCGTCAGCGACAATCTGCTTTCGAAGATCAGCATTCTGCATTCTGGCGCTCGAAGTCACGAACCTTTCATCCTCAATCAATTCTTCTCGCTCGAGCGCACGACACATGCCCTGCCATTCTTTACCAGACACCGCGCCTGCGGTAATGAATCCATCTAGCGTTGCAAATATGAGATCCATCGTGCCCTGTTCTTTTGTCACGTCGAACTCGCGATCAGCGTAAGTCAAGCCGCCCATACCCTCAGGCCAGAAGAAAGCCAACATGGTCTCGAGCATCGACAGCCGAATATGCTGCCCTTCACCTTTTCGCTCTCGATGAAACAAAGCTGACGAGATTGCCTGGGCTGCTGTGATTGATGTTACTTTGTCGGCAATGATGATTCGAAACATCGCGGGCTTGCCAGTCTCTCGGTTAGCCTGAATATCGGTCGCGCCGCAAAGCGCTTGAATCACAGGATCATAGACCCGCTTATGTGCATAGGGCCCTAGTTCGCCAAAGCCACTGATTGAAACGTAGATAATTTTCGGATTCAATTTGCGCACGACCTGCTCGCCAAAGCCCATACGTTCTATCGCGCCTGGTCGAAAATTCTGCACCAGAACGTCTGCATCAAGTATTAGGTCTCTAAGCACCTTCTTACCTGCATCAGTTTTCAAATCAATTACGATAGACTTCTTGCCCCGATTGCAGGAATAAAAAGTCGCAGGCAAGCTATTGTGCGGCAGGCCCATATGCCTCATTTGCTCGCCGCCGGGAGGTTCAACTTTGATAACCTCAGCACCTTGATCCGCCAAGATCATTGTCGCAACCGGCCCTGAGACCATCGCGGTCAGATCAAGCACTTTGATTCCTTCGAGCGGTCCCATATGTTAAACCTCCACGGCATAGTTTATTTTCTTTGCACGTTTAAGCGCGGGGCGCGCGGCAATGTTTTGTTGATAGGTTTCGAGTGAAGACGACAGTTCAATGTCATAGGCGACAGCCCAGTCCAAACAAGTCATTAGCAGCATGTCCGCAAGTGAAAAACCCTGTGACAACAAGTACTCGTGGCTAACCAAATGCTCACTCAGCACTTCAAAGTGTCGACGCACATAGTCTGCTGAAGATCGAACCGCCTCCGGCGCCTCACCGTATATATGACTAAGATCCCGATGCCGACGCATAACGTAAAGCCCCGATTCGTCAATTTCACCGTAAATGTAACAGCACCATTCATCTAGCTTGGCACGATCAATCAAACTCTCAGGTTGCCAAAAAGCCGCTGCGGGGTAGGCTTCAATAAGATAGCGGCATATCGCCACACTTTCGGATAACTTAACTGCCCCATCAGCAAGAAATGGGATCTTCTGCTTTCTGTTAAGACGGGTAAATTCTGGCGTCTGGGTCTCCCCGGTTCGAGGCGCGATCGGCATAAGGTTGTATTCGATACCAAGCTCTTCGGCCACCCAGATAGGCCTCAATGTTCGGGAAGTCCCCGCACCCCATATTTTGATCGCATCGTTTCCGTTAGAAGTCATCACAAGCCTCGTGTATCTAAGTATGAATTCAGGCTATCGCAACTTGAACAGTAAAGAAAATGAATATAATTTACATCTGTACGTAATTTTTTGAATAACCCCAAGGGGCAAATTAATTATGGATACCTCTGACATTGACATGATACAAGTCATCACCGAGGCCGGGAGTCTCACGAAAGCTGCCGAGATACTTTTTGTTTCCCAGCCCACTCTCAGCAAAAGGCTAGCTCGTCTCGAGTCACAACTCAGCACGACACTCTTTCACCGCTCAGCCACAGGACTGGCTCCTAGTTCCGTTACCAAATACATCATTAAAGAAGCACAACCATTAAAAGCTCAACTCGCAAGAATAGAACGCCACGTACAACAATTGACCGATCTGCAGACCGGGGTCGTCCGTATTGGCGTGGGGCCCATTATCGAACAGGTTCTATTACCTGCTGTATTGAAAAAATTTTTCAACCGAACTGGGAACGTCCGTATATCTGTAGTAACAGATCAAGCAGACGTGCTGTTGGACCAATTTGAACAGGCCAAGCTCGATATCATTGCGGGACCATTCAAAGCGGGGGATTTTGACAATAAGGACCATATTGCCTTTCCACTGATTAGAGACCCGATAATTCAGGTTGCCCGCTGGGATCACCCCCTATTTGACTCCGGACCAGGGCCCTAAATAGGCAAAATAGAAACGCCGCTGATAGCTACGCCTTAGCAGCACCAAAGATTCAAGGTTCTGTCACCAAACGATCAAACCACTCGGACAACCATCGTAAAAGTATCGCTTGCGATAACTATGCACTGCTCAAGGACCTAACACTGACGACGGATTGTATCTGTGCAGGTCCAGAACGCCTGTTCAAAGACGAACTGGACCGTAAATTAATGCGACGAACCCCCATCACCTACCCAATCCTGGAATGGCAAAGCGCTTGCATCGCTCGTCCCGAATCGCTCGCGATACCATTAGTCAAATTGGTCGTCGAAATATTTGCAGAAGTAAACGAATCACACCACTCAACCAAGCCAATTTGATAAGCTATCCTCGACTCTTTAACCACAACAGCTGGAATCATCATGCAACTAGTTTTCATCCACGGCTCTGGCGCTACAGGTAATGTATGGCGTTATCAGCTGCCAGCCTTTGTAGATTCAATCACAATCGACCTACCCGGCCGCCCTGATGGAGAATTTTGTACTACGATCGAAAGCGCTGTTACTTGGTTGAAAGCTTATGTTGATCATGAAGAAATTACCGATTTGGTGTTGGTGGGACATTCACTTGGCACTGCTATCGCATTGCAGTATGCAATAGAGTACCCGGATGACCTCAAAGCGATGGTGCTCATCGGTGGCGGCGCAAGGCTAAGAGTTCATCCCGATACCCTAGATTTTCTTGAGCGCGCAATCGATGAGCCAGACATATTTCCACAAATGTTTGTAGATTCATGGCAGCAGGTACCCGAGGACTTTTCGAGCGATCTCCGCAACGAGGCCCTCGCCCTTGGACCCGCCGTATATCTTAACGATATGAAATCCTGCGATGCGTTCGATGTGATTGCACACTTATCTGAGATTTCAACACCCACTTTGGCGATTACTGGCACTGAAGACGTAATGACACCGCCAAAATATGCGGAGTTTCTTCAGGATCGCATGACAAACTGCGAGGCCGTTTTTATAGATGGCGGAACACATTTCGTTTTTGGGGAGCTGCCCGGCCCCGTTAATGAGTCAATCCAGGGGTTTTTAAACAAAATTAGCTCGAATTCCTGACCCTCGCCTCGCAATCGGTCAAGTAGACGCACGAATTAGCATCCCGCAAAGTCCTTGGCCCACAGCATTCGCTATCTGTGGATCAACACAATAATTGCCTTTATACTTTGGCCTCATTTAGAAAACGTAGTGCTAACAGTGACCAAGACTATAATCCCCAAGCTAAACAATCCTTTCGCAGAAAATGAAGAATTAAAGTTTTCTGCACCTGACGCGATCGCATCGAAGCCAGGCGTCTATGAAGAGACACTTCACGATGCCTACGAAATTATCAATAAGCCTTTTACTTCTGCAGGTTTGCGTAATATCCAGCGCCAGCATTTGAAAAATCGGATGACAATCTGGGAACGGATTGAGGTTTTAACGGATAAACCACCAAAAATACTTTTTCAAAACTGGGGTCCGAACCTAGATGGTGCATCCCTGGTAACGGCGATTCTAGATATTGAAGGTCGCGATGTCGCAGTTTACGGGCATGACTTTACCATCCGGGCAGGCTCGATGGATGCCACCAACGGCAAAAAGCTCGCTCGATTGTTCGAACTTGCGGGCAAGCGCAGAATTCCGCTTATTGGCATGAATGATTCTTCAGGCGCCTATGTGCCCGCGGGAGTTGGTGGCCTAGATGGTTACGCTGAAGCATTCACCGCACTTCGTAAAATCAGTGGTGTCGTGCCATCGATCATGTGCATGTTTGGTTTCAACGCGGGTGGTGGTTCTTATTTACCTCGACAAGGCAGCTTTCTTATCCAGCCAAAAGATACCTTCTTTGGCCTAACTGGCCCAGGTGTTGTGAAATCAGTACTTGGTGAAGACGTCACCGCAGATGAATTGGGAGGCCCTGCCGTGCACAGCCTGACTGGCGTTACCGACCTCGTTGTTGAGGATGAAGTTACCGCCCTTCTGAAAGCAAAAGAATTGCTGCGGTATTTACCTAGCAATAATTCAGAATTCTCCCCGTTCCAAGAGACCTCAGATCCGACCGACCGAAAGACCTGGGATATCGACCTCCTATTCAAAAAAGCCTTCAATTCTCCAACGGGATTTAACACACCGGTAGATATCAGCATTCTGATCCAGCAAATCTGCGATCACGGTGACTATTTTGAACTACAGCCTGATCGTGCTCGCAACACCATCACTTGCCTAGGCAGGCTAGGTGGCCACGTGGTCGGTTTTGTTGCTAACAATTCTGCCGTTGGCTCAGGTCAAATTGACATAGATGCCGCCTATAAGAATGCGCGGTTTATTCGTTTTTGCAACCTTTACAATATCCCCGTTATTTTTATGGAAGACACAACGGGCTTTCTACCCGGCAAAGATCAGGAGAGCCGCGGAATTGTTCAGGCGGGGCGTGCGATGCTTGACGCCATCATTGACCTTCGTACACCTAGATTCCTTGTGCTCGTGCGCAACGCAATTGGCGGCGCCTATGCTTCATACAACAACTATCCGACGGGTGCGGATCTTGTCATTGCATTACCCACCACCAGGGTTGCTGTGATGGGATCTCCCGGCGTGGAGTTTGTTTATAAAGATGAACTGAGGGGGCTTCGGGGCTCAGTCAATGCCAGAGTACAAGAACTGAGTACAAAATATGTATCTGCAGGCAGCGATGAGACCACTGCTTTAGGAAATGCCAAGCAGGAAGTCGCAGCATGGTTGTCTGGAGAAGAAGCCTTACTGGTCAAACGCTATGAAAAAGAGCTCATGAACCCAAGAGAAGCTTTAAGTTTGGGTTCTATTTCACAGATCGCGATGCCGGCGGACCTACGCCAAGTACTTGCAGAACACATGTCGTTTCACATCGATCACTATACGCCAGAACCTTTTAACGGCGTACAGCGCGAGTTCCATTAGAAAGCGCTCAATAACCCAACTATATTATAAAGCTGCGACCAGCACATAGGAAAAAGCACTCTAATGTCTAACGAATGGTACCTTAGCAATCCTCTTATCCATCAAAACAGGCGCAAGTCCTTCGCCGGTTCGGATTGGGTTAACTCATTCTCTTGCATGACAATGAAGCCACTCATTATTTGTCGTGGCCCAATTAGAATGGAGGCCATGACAGTATTTACCGAAATGGGCATTTCTGATTTCGGTATTTTGCTATCTGAAAAAGATTCAATCACATACCCAAATGCACTCTCTCCAGAACTTCGAATGGATATCGACCCTGCCAGAGTGCATAGAGTTCAGGATTACACCGGCGCTACCAAGGAAGAGCGCGCAGAACGTATTAATCAGATCATTAAAATCGCAAACGCAAATGGCTACGACTCTATATTCGCGGGTTACGGTTTCATGGCCGAAGACGAAGAAATGGTACGCTCGATGGAGTCAGCCGGACTCAATTTTATCGGACCTTGCTCTAGAACCATCAGATCAGCTGGCAGCAAAGATCTCGCCAAGAGAACAGCTTTAGACGTTAATGTCTCTGTTACTCCCGGTGTTGACAATGCAACAACGCTAACCCTGTTAGAAAAATGTCCCACCAAAGAAACATTGATAAAACTTATCTCGCTACATGATCTTGTCTTAGACAAAGAAGAGGTGACAGCAACCGACTCGCTTGAAGCCGCGGCTGAACTGCTACTCACAGCTTCATATTATGCTGGTATCGATCTAATCTCTGCCGACGACATTGCTAAAACCTTAACCCAGCAAGTCAAAACGCTGTTCGAAAATGACCCCGACACGCGTATACGTCTCAAAGCGATCGGTGGCGGTGGCGGTAAAGGTCAACGAATTTTATCTTGCCCCACTCAGTTCGAGGGTGACAATAAAACACAACTCGCCGCAGCCATAGCGCAAACAGTCCCCGCATTCAGAGAAATACTGTCGGAAGTGAAAACAACCGGCGTCGGTGACAATAAAAACGTGCTTGCAGAGATTAATATAGAAACTGTACGACACGAAGAAATCCAGGTCGTGGGTAATGGCGATTGGTGCCTGACCCTTGGCGGCAGAGACTGCTCAGTGCAGATGAATGAGCAAAAGCTCTTGGAAATCTCAGTCACTGTCGAAGAACTTCAAGAGTCGATAGACGCGGCGCTCAGCGCCGAAAGAACTGAAGAAGCCGAGGCACTTAAAGCAGACCTTAGTACTTTGATCAAAATGGAAGATGAGGCATCTCGTTTTGGCGCTGCTGTTGGCCTCGATTCTGTTTCTACTTTCGAGTGCATTCTTGACCGTGACAGACATTTCTTTATGGAAATGAACACCAGAGTTCAGGTGGAGCACCGTGTCACAGAACTGTGTTACTCCTTGAGGTTCACAAACCCGAAGCAAGAATCAGAATCATTCTTGGTCGATTCTATTGTTGAATTAATGGTGCTGCTTGCGCAGCATGGCCCTCAACTACCGAGACCCATCAGAGAGAGACGAGAGAACAGCGCCGTAGAAGTAAGACTCAACGCTTCAGACGATGCACTTAAACCTCATGCCGGCGGCGTAATCACACAGTGGTCCGATGTCCTGAGTACTGAAATTAGAGATGACCAGGGAATATGCCTGCATAACCCTGACACCGACATTTTTATAAAATATCACCTAGCAGGTGCCTACGACTCTAATATCGCCTTGCTACTCACCACAGGTCAAGACAGAGACGAGTCTTATGCCAGGATGGCAGATGTGCTGCGCAAAACCAGACTTACAGGAGAAAACCTCGGCACCAATTTGAGTTTTCACTACGGTATGATCAACTGGTTCATTGGCAACAGTGTCAACGCTAGGCCTGCGACTAATTTCGTTTCACCCTATCTGGCCGCCGTCGGCAAGTTAAAGATCCTGGCTAACAGCCTGGACATTGTTTATGCCTACAATCAACTGGAAGCAAATCTCGTCGCTGCGAGCGACAACCCTGAAGTCAAGCAATCTGTACAGCAGATCATGCAACAAAAAAGCAGCCTGCTCGCGCGTGCTCTCAACCAGTTGTTTGCACAGCCTCACTATCTCGCAGGTTGGTTAGCAATAAACAAACAGTATTTCGACATCAGTAAAAACGGCATTAAATGGTTAGCAAATCCAATATGGGTTCTTTCAGAGCTCTACCACTATCTGAATATGGATGCACGAGACGACACCCCAGCGCTGTATGCAATCTGGGATCATGATCAAGAAATGCTGCAGGACGCGCTAGACTTTTACGAGCAACTGGAAGCACTGCTGGGATGCGACGATTGGCTGGAGATCAACGAACGCTTATCATCCAATGAAGCGCAGAAACTGTTAGGCGAGCACCTCGATGAGGCAAGAGCAGCGCATACCGGCTTCCAACTTGGCATGGATATTCTACTGATCCTGCCATATATCGGCTTGGAATCCGGGTTTTATGGTCTTCAAGTCAAGCCTGACCTTAAAGTTGAAATCCCCTCGGACCTATTTGATAAAAAAGTTCAGGCCGATAGTTTACGGGCACTTTCTCCCCCGCCAAACGCCGCGGTCGACGAAATCACGGCACCTACTGGCGGTATGTTCTACGCTAGAGAAGCGCCCGAGTTGGAAGCATTTGTCATTGAGGGCCAACATTTTGACAAAGGCGACCCGCTTTTTATTGTCGAGGTCATGAAAATGTTCAACAAAGTTTATGCGACTTTTTCAGGCACCATTGACAAAATTCTTATAGATACCGATGCGAGTATTGTGAAGAAGGGAGAGGTTGCTTTTAAGGTCACTCCGGACGAAATAATCGAGACGATATCGGATGAAGAAATTAGGCGAACCATCGTCACGCACACCAATCAATTTATTGAATTCCTAGCGTAGGCCATATTTAGTCTTTTTAATTGACCTCGCTAATCAACTTTTCTAATCAACCATAGGCAACTTAACAATGATTACGGCATTAGATCACATTGCTATCGCTGTTCCAGATCTTGATCGCGCTATCGAGCGTTTTCTCAATGATTTTGGACTCACCTATGAGGGGTCCGAAAGCGTGGTCCCAGCAAAAACCACGACTGCATTCTTTCCTATTGATGGTACGAGTATCGAGCTCGTGCACCCACTGAATAACGAAGGGCCTATCGTTAAGTACCTTGAGACACGTGGCCCTGGTATCCACCACATCTGTTTCAGAACAGATGATATCGAAGCTGATATCGAGCGACTTAAAGCTAAGGGCTACATATTTTTAAGTGATGCACCTTCCCCTGGCGCGCACAACACGCAAGTAATTTTCATCCATCCGAAGTCCTGCGATGGCGTTCTCATCGAACTGGCCGAACATCAGGGAGACCACTCATGAGTGACGGCCCAAAAAATAAGGACAGCAGCAGAGACAGTAACAAGGACGATCAACTAGCACAGTGGAAATCCACAGCTGAGAAGCAACTTAAAGGAAAATCCATCGAGTCTCTTAATACAGAGACACCGGAAGGGATAACCCTCAAAGCGCTTTATACAGCTGAAGATCTGCTCGCACTGGAGAATACCAACACTATGCCAGGCATAGACCCGTTTATTCGTGGTCCTCAAGCGACGATGTACGCCGGTCGGCCCTGGACTATTCGCCAGTATGCGGGATTTTCCACCGCAGAAGCGTCAAACGCCTTCTATCGTCAACTACTTGCAGAAGGCGGACAGGGCGTCTCTGTAGCCTTTGATCTGCCGACCCATCGTGGCTATGACTCTGATCATGAACGCGTAACTCACGACGTAGGCAAGGCGGGCGTCGCAATTGACTCGATCGAGGATATGAAAATCCTCTTTAATGAAATCCCCCTTGATAAAGTCTCCGTTTCAATGACGATGAATGGTGCAGTACTGCCGATTCTTGCAGGCTACATCGTTGCAGCGGAAGAACAGGGTGTCACTCAAGATCAGTTGTCTGGCACCATTCAGAACGACATTCTTAAGGAGTTTTTGGTTCGCAACACCTACATTTATCCACCCAAGCCTTCGATGAAAATTATCGGTGACATCATTTCCTACTGCACAGTACACATGCCCAGATTCAATACAATTTCAATTTCTGGTTATCACATTCAAGAAGCGGGCGCAGATGCCGCGCTAGAATTGGCTTATACATTAGCCGATGGCAAAGAGTACATCCGAACTGCACTCGGCGCCGGCTTGAAGATTGACGAATTTGCACCAAGATTGTCCTTCTTCTGGGGCATAGGCATGAATTTCTACATGGAAATAGCCAAGATGCGAGCCGCCCGAATGCTTTGGGCAAGGATAGTTGATGAATTTGAACCAACTAACGAGCGGTCAAAGATGCTGCGGACACATTCGCAAACTTCTGGCTGGTCTTTAACGGAGCAGGACCCTTACAACAATGTCGTTCGAACGACTATCGAAGCAATGGCAGCAGTTTTCGGCGGTACTCAATCACTGCATACCAACGCACTGGATGAAGCCATTGCGCTGCCTTCTGAGTTTGCCGCGCGTATCGCAAGAAACACGCAACTTATTCTTCAGGAAGAAACAGGTATCACCGATGTCATAGATCCCTGGGGCGGCTCCTACATGATGGAATCGCTAACAAATTCTATTGCAGAGCGAGCATGGGGCCTAATTGAAGAAGTCGAAGAACGCGGCGGCATGGCACAGGCAATTGAAACGGGTATGCCAAAACTTCGAATCGAAGAGGCAGCAGCGAAAAAACAGGCGATGATAGATAAAGGCGAAGAAGTCATCGTTGGCGTTAACAAGTATAAGTCTAACCATGAAGATAGCATCGATATTCTAGAGATAGACAATGCTGCTGTACTGAAAGGTCAATTGGCTCGTCTAGCCACACTCAAGCAGAATCGAGAAGAGAGTCGAACCACAGCGGCACTAGAAGCAATCAAGCAAGCCGCAGAAACCGGGACTGGCAACCTGCTTGAACTCTCTATTGAGGCCGTCAGAGCCAGGGCAACCGTTGGTGAGATCTCCGATGCAATGGAAACTTCCTTCGGTCGGTTTGTTGCACAATCACAAACGCTTTCCGGCGTTTACGGCAGCCATTATGAAAACGATGACGGATGGAAGGCAATCAATGATCGGGTAAAGGCATTCGACGACAAGCATGGCCGCAGACCACGCATGCTCGTTTGCAAAATGGGACAAGACGGACACGATAGAGGGGCAAAGGTTATCGCCACTGCATTCGCCGATGCCGGTTTTGATATCGACCTTTCACCAATGTTCGCGATACCTTCTGAGGTTGTCAGACAGGCCGTTGAAAATGATGTACATATTATTGGCGTTTCATCCCAGGCTGCTGGGCACAAGACGATGATTCCACAACTCATCGAAGAACTTGAAAAAGCAAAAGCACTGGACATCATCGTCATCATCGGCGGCGTGATCCCCAAGCAAGATTATCAGTTTCTGCGCGACGCGGGTGTCAAAGGAATCTTTGGTCCCGGCACACCCATTCCAAAAGCGGCAGCAGAAGTGCTGGATATTATTGATAGAGCGAGCTAATGACCGAAAAAATTGAAATACATGCGCTCTTAGCCGGTGACCGCCGGTCATTGGCTAAATGTATTACACTTGTGGAAAGTACGTTACCTGCCGATCGCGCCGTTGCAGCATCGTTGATAGAGGAGGTTTTACCTAACACTGGGAATAGCTTGAGAATAGGTATATCCGGGGTTCCCGGCGTCGGAAAGTCCACATTTATCGAATTATTCGGACTGCACTTAATCGATGCTGGCAAAAAGGTTGCCGTGCTAGCTGTAGACCCGAGTTCTCCAATTGCAGGAGGTAGTATTCTCGGTGATAAAACGCGTATGACCGAACTTTCAAGGTCTGACCTCGCGTTTATTCGTCCTAGCCCTTCTTCTGGCATGATGGGTGGTATCGCGCATAAAACCAGGGAAACCATGTTGCTATGCGAAGCTGCTGGCTACGACATTATTCTTGTTGAAACAGTTGGCGTGGGGCAATCTGAAGTTGACGTCTATAGTATGGTCGACTTCTTCATGATGTTAATGGTGCCGAACGCCGGAGATGATCTGCAAGGAATTAAACGCGGTATTACAGAATTAGTCGATGCGATAATCATCAACAAAGCCGACGGACAAAGTATCCCTTTAGCCGAAACTGCCAAACAATATTACCAGAGCGCACTACATCTAATTCGCGCTGACTCAGCACTATGGACACCAAGAGTATTAACTTGCTCTTCGACTGAAAGCACTAATATTGATAAGATCGCGGACATGGTCTTTGAATTTCAGACGCTCGTTGCGCAAGACAACCATTTACAAGCAAGAAGGGAGCGGCAGAATCTTAGTTGGCTAAAACGACTTATTAACAATGAAGTCGAACAGCGGCTGAAACACAATACAAGCATCAGCGAGATCTACCCTAAGCTAGAACTCGATGTTGTCGAAGGTAGAAGAACGCCACTAAATGCTGCACACGAAGTCATTGATTTGCTATTCCGCAAAGACTCTTAAGCTATCAGTTTAAAACTACCCGCTTAAACTTTTTGTCTAAACCGTCTGCTTAAATTCTAAAATATAAAAAGACAGCAAATCGTTTCAATCCGAGAAGAACCTATTTTCTGCGATCTGACTTGGATGAATCAAAGCCAGGGTTTCTATCTGATGGCGGCATTGCGATCTCGCTGCCTGAAGTATCTTTGACAGTTGAGGATCCTTCCTTTTCTTTCAGATCTCTGCCACCAGCCTGTTCGTCGTCAGCGATTGGTGCGATATAGTTATATCCTGCGACTCGATCTCTACCTTCAACAATGGCAAATTCCATCGCCTGTTCCGCGTGGGCTACTAGGTCCTCAAGAGTTTCGGTGCCATGGAAAGAGGTGACACCACCTGAAGAAGTAATCTTCACCTCATTGGCGCCATCAACTTGGATCTGAGCAATCAGATGACTAATGCGATTAACAATATTGAGCGCATCGGCCTCTGAAGCACCGGAGAGGATAATAGCGAATTTGTCTGTATTGAATCGTGCCAGCACATCCACTTCCCGAAGCGCTGCTTTTACGATACGGGAGAACAACTGTAATACCTCGTTACCACGTGTTAGCCCGTGCTTTTCGACAATGTCCGAAAATTGATCAACCTGCATTGCCACAACCGTAAAGTCGTAGCTGCCTCGCTCACACATCGCTTTGTGTTGGCCAAGCACATCTACAAAATGTTTTCGATTAGAACAGCCCGTTAGTTCATCCAGAGTCGTAACTTCAGATAAGCGAGACTTAACTGAGAATAGTTCTAGTTTGGTCTCGGTCAACTCAAGCTCGGTATTGTCAACATCCTTCGTTAACTGACCAAGTGCCCGACTAACAAGAACGCTGGGAACAAGTATCATCATCGCCATAATGAAACCGGTGATAAAATAGAACTGCATGCCAGCTGCAGGCATCATCAGTACCAGGATCACGCATAGGACTATCGCATTTGCTGTAATAAGCAAATAAATTTTGGACTTTTGCATACCCTTTCAATCTCGCTCTTATGACAAGTCAGCTGTTCTTTTTATGACGTTAAGCAAAATCTTTTAACTTAACGTTGACCAGAACTTGAGTAATAATAATCGAATAAATCATGAAAGCAAAATTACGGACTCAATATGGACACCTTGTTCTTCCTATCAGCGTTACTCTTTGGTTGGTTAGCTTACAATTTATATCATCCTGTTTACCGACAGGTTCAAATCGCTACTTTGAGCTTCGTACTTGGCTGGCTCACAGGTGAATTAGCGCTACATCAAATTTTGTTGCAAGCGGCATTACTCTTCTTGTTTATCTGGGCTGGGGCCGTTGATGGATTTAGCGGCGCTATTGGCTTTGCGATCTACGCCGCCTCTTGGATCTGCATGATAAATTTCTATCTCTCAGGATATGAAGCGAGAGCGACGGTAGATAACGCTCTGACCGGCGCACTAGGCAAAAATTACTTGGATGAAATACCTCAAGAAATTCTCACCCAGTTTGACGATACCCCGGATTACACGCAGATTAAGTTTCCACACAAAAATATCGCGCCTGAG
Organism: Candidatus Azotimanducaceae bacterium; assembly: GCA_047629195.1. Classification (GTDB taxonomy): domain Bacteria; phylum Pseudomonadota; class Gammaproteobacteria; order Pseudomonadales; family Azotimanducaceae; genus UBA4582. The sequence continues at coordinate 342 of JBLHWY010000143.1, read as the reverse complement.
GTCGAGGTCGTGAAAAACATACCTTTTGGACACCATGGCCAAAAACTTGACCTATATCGGCACAGGGTTTCAGCAAAAACCCAAGAATTTGAAACAGACACTGATGACGAGGCAGCATTACCTGTGTTGTTGCAGATTCATGGTGGCGCATGGACTGAGAAATTGGGCAGTAAAAACGAACAAGCTTTACCCCTGATGAACTACATGGCGCAACGAAACTGGATTTGCGTCAGCATCGACTATCGGCTTAGCCCACATGCTACCTTTCCAGAACATATCATCGACTGCAAAGAGGGGTTGGCCTGGGTTAAAACCCATATTCAAGAATATGGCGGCGATCCT
>JBLHWY010000142.1:0-16727 GCA_047629195.1 Candidatus Azotimanducaceae bacterium | reverse complement strand
GCCGCAACACCGTTGTGTCTTGTATTGTTTTGTAGGAACTAACTAAGGAGCCAAGATGGCTAGCGAGCGACCGCATTGTGTAGTGATAGGAATTGGTCCAGGAACAGGTGCCGCGTGTACGCGGCATTTCGTCGATGCTGGATATAGTGTGTCAATTATCTCGCGTAGCGAGGAACGTTTAGCGCAATTTGCGGCCGAGATCCCCCACACGGTTCCGTACCAAGCCGATATCTCGGACACGCAAGTGTATCGGGCCACGCTCGAGCGTATTGTGGCGGAGCGCGGTGTCCCAAAAGTTGTTATTCACAATGCCACCCAAGCGACCTTTGGGCGTTATGAAGACATCGCTATCGAGAAGTTTGAGCGCAATTTTCGGGTTAATACAACTGGATTGCTGGTTACTGCGCAGGTCTTTGGTGCGCTGATGGCGCAAGCTGGGGAAGGCGCTATTGTGGTTACCGGCAACACTGCTGCATTGCGTGGTAAGCCCGACTTCGTGGGCTGGGCTCCGACCAAGGCGGCGCAACGGATTCTGGCTGAATCTTTGGCACGCGACCTTGGCCCGAAAGGTGTGCATGTTGCTTATGTAATTATCGACGCGGCAATTGATATGCCGTTTGCGCGTCGTAGCGGGCGCGACCGAGACGATGACTTTTTCGCTAAGCCTGCAGATCTCGCTTCTGAGATCTTCCACATTGCCCATCAGCCGCGTTCGGCCTGGTCATTTCTGGTCGAATTGCGTCCATTTGGCGAAACCTGGTAGCAATTGGCGTTTGTTGATGCCCTGGGCCTTTGCAGCACAGCGTTGGGAGATTATTCAGCATGAGCACATTCGGTGAGGTCCAGTTCGACATCGCGCTGCCGCAGGTATTTATCGATGGGCGTCCAGATACTGGCGCGACAGCGGCGTTTGCAGCCAATGCTGAACAACTGGGGTTCGCGGCTTGTGGACACAGGATCAAGTAATTGGCCAAGCTAACCAGCTAACACGTTTTGTAGAAAATTAAGACCCCAGTATCAGTATCAGTATCAGTATCAGTTACATTTACGCTATCAACAATTGATAAAGGAGAGAGTAATGGGATTACGCGGAGATGCAGCCATTGTAGGGGTCGCGCAATACGAGAATGAACGAAGGTTCAGCGGCGAAAAACGCTTCTTCACCGAACAGTATGCTGAGCTGACCAGGCTTGCTATCGAAGATGCCGGTCTGCGCAAAGGAGACATTGATGGTCTTTGTTGCAGTGCGATACAAGAAACCAATATGTTTGCACCGGCAACTCTCGCAGAATACCTTGGGCTGCACGTGAACTTTGCAGAGATTGTTGACCTTGGTGGTGCAACACCTGTTGGCATGATCTGGCGTGCTGCGGCAGCAATAGAGCTTGGTATCTGCCAGGCAGTGATATGCGCAGTTCCGGCACGTCCTATTCCCTCAAACCCAAACCCTGCACCCATTGATCACAATCGTGTTTTCATGTCGACCAGCAACAATTGGGGCTCCCCGCAAGCTGAATTTGATGTGCCCTATGGCAACGTTGCACAAAATGCCGGGTATGCCTTAATCGCCAATCGCTACGCTTCACTTTATGGTTATGATGAGAGAGCGCTCGCGAAAATTGCCGTTGATCAGCGCATCAACGCGCTTGCTAATCCCAATGCTGTTTTTCGTAATGACCCAATCACAATTGAAGATGTAATCAGCAGCAAAATGATTGCCGACCCCCTTCATGTACTTGAAATTGTGATGCCTTGTGCAGGCGGCGCTGCTGTTTTAGTAGCAAACAAGGAACTTGCGGCAAAGGGGCGCAATCGTCCTGTCTACGTGACTGGGTTCGGTGAACATCTCACCACAAAATCGACAACCTACCAACCTAACATGACGGAATCACCGGTCGGCCCCGCAGCACGAAGTGCTTTTGCGATGTCTGGCAAATCACCCGCCGATATTGATGTTGTTGAACCTTATGATTGCTACACCATAACCGTATTGTTAACACTGGAAGACGCAGGGTTTTGCACTAAAGGAGATGGCATGAAATTTGTGAGTGATCATGATCTGACTTATCGTGGGGACTTCCCCTGCAATACCAGTGGCGGTCAACTAGGTGCGGGTCAAGCAGGGCTCGCCGGCGGCATGACCCAAGTTGTTGAGGGTGCGTTGCAAGTTATGGGCAGAGGCGATGAGAGACAAGTTAAGCAGTGTGACACCGCACTGGTCACTGGCACTGGCGGCATCATGAGTGAGCAGTCAGCAATCATTTTGGAGGGCGCGTAAATGGAACTGGATCGACCACTGCCAATACCGACACCGACAACCCAGCCATTTTGGGATGCAATCGATAATCATCAAGTTTCACTTCAGCGTTGTGACGATTGCGAGAAGTTTGTGTTTTATCCGCGCTCTAATTGCCCGCATTGCCTGTCTAACAAATTGACCTGGCAGGACGTTTCTGGTGACGCAACTATTTACAGCTTTACCATCGCAAGGCGACCAACAGCACCGCACTTCGTCGACGAAATTCCGCAACTGATTGCTGTGATTGAACTGCCTGAAGGCGTGCGCATGAATACGTTGATCGTCAATGCAGCACCTGAGGATTTAAAAGTTGGTCTTGCAGTAACACCGCATTTCAAGCAGATAGGGGATTGCACACTTCTTTGCTACGAACCGGCGTAGATATTGGCTAGTCATGGATGCCCTAGGGAAGGCATCCTTTTTGCCTGAAAACGTAAATCATCAAATTTGTTAACCGTAGCCTCTTGGATAGTTTAATCCTCGACAGTTACAAACATTTCGCCTTGAAGCGCATGCAGCGGGCGTTGAACCTTTAGCAAAACACACCAGTACTCACGGGTGCTGATACAAAATTCTCGGGAGAATTATGACCGCACCACTGGCAGACATCGTTGTCGTTGAAGTCGATAGCTACATGGCGGCTCCTAGCGCCGGCGCAATTCTTGCCGACCTGGGAGCGACCGTTATCAAGGTCGAACCCCTGACTGGCGACCCCATGCGCGGTTTGTCGCGCCCCATCAAACATGAAGATCTCAGTGATGATGTGCGCCGCTACGATTTTGGCTTCGATGTCGATAACCGCGGCAAGAAATCCATCGCCCTGGCACTTGATCAACCAGAAGGCGCAGATCTTGTACGCAAGCTGGTCGCAGATGCCGACATATTCATGTGCAATCTACTGGTCGGCCGGCAAGAAAAATTTGGCCTCGACCCAGAAACGTTATTCAAGGTAAAGCCAAACTTAGTGCACGCCACCCTCACCGGCTATGGCACCACTGGCCCAGACGCATGGCGTCCTGGGTACGATGTGACAGCATTTTTCGGCCGATCTGGTTTGTATGACGCGCAACGGGAAGGGGACGAAGGCGTAGTACCCATGGCCCGCCCTGCCCAAGGCGATCACACCACGGGCCTGGCTATGGTTGCCTCCATGCTGGCGGCTTTGCGCTTAGCTGAAAAAAGTGGCGAAGGCCAAGTTGTGGAAACATCGTTGTACGAAACCGCCGTATGGACCCAAGCCACTGATTACGCCGTCACTGCGATCGATCAAGCACCGGTACGCCGCCGCGCACGAGAAGAGATGCTAGTCATTACCGCCAACCGGTTTCCCTGCGGTGACGACAAATGGGTCGTTTTCAACATGCTTCCCGACGCGGCCTACTGGTCGCGGATGTGTCAAGCCATGGAAGTTGATGACCTCATAGAAGATGAACGTTTCGCCGATTCACGCTCACGCTACAAGAACATGGCTGTTCTCATCGGGCTGATTGATGAGGCGTTGGCAAAACGCAGCCGTGATGAATGGGGCAAAATTTTTGACAAAGCAGGCCTCATCTGGGGACCTGTACTCGCTCTACACGAAGTACCACAAGACCCTCATGCCATTGAACTGGGCATGTTCCCAAGCATTGAACACCCAGAAATGGGTAGTTACCGCACCGTGAACATCCCCATGCGTTTCGCCACCGCCGATGTGAGACCCCGTGGACCCTCGCCGATTCTGGGTGAGCACACCGACGAAATCCTTGCCCAGCATGGTTTTAGTGAGAAAGAGATCAGCACTCTGAAAGACGGCGGTGTCGTTGGCGCACAAAAAGACTAGCCACACAGCCTGGGAAACGTACTGACCGAACAACGTACAAGATATTCATCATGGAAAACTCATCATGGAAAATATAGTTGTCGTCGATTGCATCCGTACCGGGCTGGCTAAAGCCCACCGGTGCACCTTCAATCCGACCCGTTCTGCTGAACTGGTCGCACATTGAATAGACGCGCTGCTTGAGCAAAATCCGCAACTCGACCCGGGCGCGGTGGAAGACGTCGTACTGGGTTGCGGTCGCCAGGTTGGCGAACAATCCGGCAACGTGGCCCGCAACAACCATCAGCCGGGCATGTTCTTCGGGTCTGAATTCAAATCGCATTCGCGGCAACGCAATTAAACAGCGGATGTGCCGAAATCATGATGGCCGATGGCGTAGAGTCGATCACCGGGTTGAGCCGTGGAACAGCGGGAGAATTCGATGAGAACCCGCGCCTGCTGGCAGAAAAGCCGGACATTGAAGATAGGAATTATAAACCACATTTTTCGAAGAACGGTTATGTATGGTGATTGCTGATGATCAGCTTTTTTGAATACTCTTTTTTGAATGAACAGTTAAGGACTGATCCTATGACGAACCCCAAGACTCCAGTAATTATCGGTGTATCACAGCTCGAACAAAGATTGTCCGACCCATTGTTGGGCAAACAACCGATTGATTCTATGGTCGATGCAGTGCAGGCCGCCGCCGAAGATGCTGGCAATACTGCGTTGATTAAAGATATTGAATCACTGCGTATTATTAGAGGTGTTTGGCGTTACAAAAACCCAGCCAGCTATGTCGCAGAAAAATTGAATCTCAGCAACATTGAAACTATGGGTACACCTTACGGTGGCAATATGGTGCAAACCGTCGTCAATCAGTCGGCGCTTGATATCCTTTCTGGGGCACGCTCTTTAATCGCCATTACTGGCGCTGAAAATGGCAATAGCCAGGCAAAGGCAAAAAAAGCAGGTATAGAGTTGCCTGTCACTGAAACGACCGGTGAATACTCCAGTTTGATTGGCGAGGATGTGAAAATTGCTGGCGAGGCCGAAATGGCCAGAGGCATACGCATGCCTATTCAGCTGTATCCGATGTTTGAAAATGCGATTAGGCACCAACGTAAAGAGTCGATTGAAGCACATAGAATCAGGGTTTCTGAGTTGTGGGCAGGCTTTAGTAAAGTGGCAGCGTCAAATCCTCACGCATGGATCAAAGACCAGGTGGATGCGGAGACTATTCGAACAGCTTCCGCGACCAACCGGATGGTGAGCTTTCCATATCCTAAATTGATGAATTCCAATAATGCAGTTGATATGAGTGCTGCACTGATTATGTGTTCTGTTGAGAAGGCGAAATCGTTGGGTATACCGGAGTCGCAGTGGGTCTATCCTCTTGCGGGTACAGATGCCCATGATCAGTATATGCTGTCGAATCGCGATAACTTATACAGTTCGCCTTCGATAAGAATTGCAGGTTCCCGAGTACTTGAGTTGCTAAACCTTTCTGTTGCAGACCTTGATCACATCGATGTTTACAGCTGTTTTCCGTCAGCGGTTCAGGTGGCAATAAGCGAGCTTGGTTTAGACGAAAGCAAACCGCTTACCGTCACAGGCGGTTTAACCTTCGGCGGCGGTCCGCTGAATAACTATGTGATGCACAGTATTGCTCGAATGGTTGAGCTGGTTCGCGAGGCACCGGAGTCGAAAGGTATGATTACTGCTAATGGTGGTTACCTGACTAAACATGCATTCGGTGTTTATTCCGGCGTAGAGCCATCCAGTGACTTTAAATATGCCGATGTTCAGGCAGAAGTTGACCAGACGCCATCAAGAGAAAGCGTGATAGATCACAATGGGGCTGTTGAAATAGAGTCTTACACCGTCATGTTTGGGCCAGAGGGACCAGCGATGGGACATGCCGCTTGTTTGCTGCCTGATGGCACCCGAACCTTTGCCAACACCCAAGACAAAGATCTCATGCAAGAAATGACCGAGGTTGAATTCTGTGGTCGTCAGGCAAATATTGATGGTAAGGGTACATTTACTGTTTAAAGATTTACTGCTTAAGGGCTTACTTTTTTAAGGAATAAAGGTCAGATGAATGAGTTTCTAAAGAAAATGGGCTACAGCGAAACCGACAAGGTGCTGATTACCCATATTGATGATATTGGTTTCTCGCATGCGGCGAACGTAGTCTCATTTGAATGAAGATAAGAATTATAAAACACATTTTTCGAAGAACGGTTATGTATGGTGATTGCTGATGATCAGCTGTTAGTTATTATTAAAAAAATTGGAGAATTAGATGACGGATACACTAGAAGAAGCAATTTTAGTTGAACGTCGAGGGCGCGTAATGATAATTACACTAAACCGACCTGAAGCGATGAACGCAATTAACGGCGCACTTTCGCATGGACTTCTGAACGCAGTGACTAGGCTTGGCCGATTTAGGTGTATTCGAAAGCATTGAACTTTCTTGGAGATAAAATATGAAATCTGATATCTGTGACCGTTTGGGGTGTGAGTTTCCTTTGTTCGCTTTTAGTCATTGTCGTGATGTGATCGCCGAAGTGAGTAAGGCCGGTGGATTTGGCGTGCTTGGCGCGGTAGGACATACGCCCGAATCCTTGGAAATAGAGCTTAACTGGATAGATGAACAAGTCGGTGACAAGCCTTATGGGGTTGATCTCATTGTGCCGACCAGTATGGCCGACCGAGAAGGTTCACTGCACCCAGATGAACTGCTGGATCGTGTCCCTGAAACGCACAGGCGTCATGTGGAGCACATTTTGGCCCAGCACGGTATTGATACCGAAGGTTTGTGGGATAACGAGGTGCATGCCTTCAATGGCGATAATTTGCGGGAATCAGGGGCCAGAGCGCAGTTGGATGTGGCACTTAACCATCCGATTAAGGCCGTTGTAAATGCGCTTGGCGCACCGCCTAAATTCATGGTTGATGCGGCTCGAGAGAAAGGCATTGCTGTTGGCGCGCTCACCGGTTCGCGGGAACATGCCATGAAAAATGTCGAAGCTGGCGTCGACTTTTTGGTGGTTTCAGGCACCGAGGCCGGCGGTCATTGTGGCGAGATATCCACCATGGTGGTTGTACCTGAGGTGTTGGAAACGCTCCGCCAGCATGAGATGAATGTGCCAGTGCTCGCTGCGGGCGGTATTGTGACTGGCCGTCAGATGGCCGCCTGCATGGCAATGGGCGCAGCTGGGGTGTGGACTGGGTCCGTGTGGTTGACTACATCTGAAGCCGAGACGTTACCCAGTGTTAAAGAAAAAATGCTCTCAGCAAATTCGCGGCAAACTGTGCGTTCGAAAAGTCGGACAGGCAAGTACACACGTCAGCTGCGTTCACCATGGACCGATGCCTGGGCTGCGGACGATGCGCCAGAACCGCTACCCATGCCTTTGCAAAGTCTTGTCAGCGGTCCACCCTTACGCCGCATCGACAAGCTTGCAGAAAGTGGACACAGTGGTGCCAAGCAGTTAGCGACCTATTGGGTTGGGCAGGGCGTAGGATTAATGAACGATCCACTCTCGACACGAGTGGTGGTACAAAATTTCATGGAAGACTTTGCCAGTGCTTACGAACATTTGCAGGGCATAGTTGAAGGATAGGGTTGAATCGAATGACTGAGGTAGCAAATCGCCAAGTAGCATTGATTGTCGGAAGATAGGAATTATAAACCACATTTTTCGAAGAACGGTTATGTATGGTGATTGCTGATGATCAGCTGTTATTTATTATTAAAGAAACTGGAGAATTAGATGGCGGATACACAAGAAGAAGCAATTTTAGTTGAACGTCGAGGGCGCGTAATGATAATTACACTAAACCGACCTGAAGCGAGGAACGCAATTAACGGCGCACTTTCGCATGGACTTCTGAACGCAGTGCAAGAACTTGATGCAGATGATTCGCTCACGGCAGGTGTCATCACTGGAAAAGGACGAGGATTCTGTTCAGGTATGGATCTAAAAGCTTTTTCCCGAGGGGAAGATATTGGACCACTAGCAACCTTTATCCGTTCAGGCTGCAGCAAACCAATAATTGCAGCGATTGAAGGCTTTGCAATTGCTGGCGGTTGTGAAATCGCGCTCACTTGCGATCTACTAGTTGCATCAAAAGGCGCCAAGATCGGCATTCGTGAAGTCAAGGTTGGACTCTTTGCCGCAGGTGGGGGCGTATTTCGCCTGCACGCAAGAGTCGGCTATGCAAAAGCGATGGAGATGGCACTAACTGGTGAACCCATTACTGCCGAGGCTGCGCTCGAGAGCGGCATGCTAAGTGGACTTACCGAACCAGGCGGTGCACTAGACGCGGCCATTGAGTTGGCAGAAAGAATTGCAGTGAATGCTCCCTTAGCAGTTGCCGCATCAAAAACATTAGTACGCGCCGCTGCTCAAGGCATAGATGAAGAAACACTGTGGAAGATGCAGGTGCCATTGCAAAAGAAGGTATTTGCTTCCGATGATGCAAAAGAAGGCCCCCGGGCATTTGCTGAAAAACGTGCTCCAAACTGGACTGGAAGTTAGTTCCCGTTTATGAATACTCTCTAAGATGCAAATTTCTAGGACTTTTCAGATCTGTTGTTTTAAAAGCTATAAGGTTGTCGGGAAGTAACCACGGAGATGCTGCTTCTGAAGGATCACTAGTTAGTTCCCGTTTATCAGCATTAAATTCAGGGTGAAAACAGGAGTATCCCTATGTTCGCAATGACTCAGCTTATTCGACGTCTGGCACAAACCGATCGAGATATGATTGCCACTGCTATGGATGACAGACAACAGACCTGGTCTGAGTTTAATTCAAAGGTGGCACGCTTCGCGGGTGGTCTACAAGCGCTTGGCGTGCAAGCTGATACAACGGTGGCGATCCTCGCTCTAAATAGTGACCGTTACTTTGAATTTATGTTTGCGGTACCTTGGGCAGGTGGTGTTTTTCAACCCATAAATACTAGGCTATCCGGACCAGAGGTGGTCTATTGGTTGAACGACTCTGCTGCGAAAGTGTTGCTGGTCGATACCGCCTTTGCGCCGCTGGTCGAGACGATTAGGGCTGACTTAGAACACGTTGAACATATCGTTTTTGTTGATGATGGCGAGGTGCCAGACTTTTGTAGTTCCTATGCAGAGCTGGTAGCAGCTGAACCAATTCTCGACGCTGGTAGAGCGGGCGATGATGTTGCGGGACTGTTTTACACGGGAGGCACGACGGGCCGTTCGAAGGGTGTCATGTTAACGCACACTAACCTCGTGGCTAATGCGCTGCAGAGTGCAACGGTACTGAGTTGTTTGTCAGGCGATCGCATTCTGCATGTTGCGCCAATGTTCCACATTGCTGATGCGTTCATTTGCATGACGTCAGTGATTGTTGGCAGCTCCAACTATTTTCAACCTGCTTTTGAGCCAGTCGGAACGATGCGGGCAGTCGAGCAACATAAGATCGATCTGATGTTATTGGTTCCTACGATGATCAATATGGTTGTTAATCATCCGGATATCCGTACCCATGATCTTACGAGCCTTCGAGCGGTACTATATGGAGCGTCGCCAATGCCTGAGGCGGTTATAAAGAAAGCGCTCGAGGAGTTACCCAGCACTAGCTTTTACCAGGCCTACGGCCAAACAGAAGCTGGGTTGATTACGGTTTTGGCGGCCAATCGTCACACCTTCGAAGGTGAACTCGCGGGCAAGATAAAGGCAGCTGGTCAAGCTATTCCCGGTGTTGATCTGGCCATTCTAGATGAGTCCGGTAATCCAGTTGCGGTCGGTGAAGTGGGTGAGGTCTGCATGCGTGGACCCAATATGATGACCGGTTATCGAAATTTGGAAGAGCAGACCGCCAAGACGATTGTCGATGGTTGGCTACATACTGGTGATGGCGGTTATCTAGATGACGAAGGATTTTTGTTTATCGCCGATCGTGTGAAAGACATGATTATCTCTGGTGGTGAAAATGTGTACTCGGCCGAGGTTGAAAATGCGCTTTACCAGCACCCCGCAGTCAATCAGTGCGCGGTGATTGGTATTCCAAGCGAAAAATGGGGTGAACAAGTACATGCCGTCATCACACCGCATGAAGGGCAGGGAGTGACAGAAGAGGAAATCATCAGCCACTGCAAATCGCTTATTGCCGGGTTTAAGTGCCCTCGCTCAGTAAGCTTTCAAGCAGAGCCATTGCCACTATCAGGTGCAGGGAAAATTCTAAAAACAGAATTGCGAAAACCCTTCTGGAAGGCAGGTGAACGAAATGTTAACTAAACCGTTTGGGGTGGGTCATTGTTGTTCGGTAAATGGTTGTTCGGTAAATGGTTGTGCATTCAGTGGTCGTGCGGTGAATAGCGGCACGGCAGAGCTAAGGGATTGTATTATTCGATCGGGGTCGAAGATAGGAATTATAAACCACATTTTTCGAAGAACGGTCATGTATGGTGATTGCTGATGATCATTCAAATTTAAGACACTGTGGCGTGATGACCCTTTTGAGGTCAATGACTTTCATGGCGCTGGCCTGATTGCTTACAGACGGCCGGGTTGATTGCCTAGGAGAACTCGCCCCGCGAGCGGCGCGCTGTTTAAAGACTCGTTTGAGCGGTTCGCCGTTGCGACGCTGAGCCCAGGTCAGAGAAAAGCCCGCTATACAGCAGGCTTTTTTTTGGCTTCAAATTAGGTGCTGGTTCTCACTTCACGAAACGGCACTGCTTTATCAACCTCAGGCTCTTTGGGTAACCCTAAGACACGTTCTCCAATGATGTTTCGTTGTACCTGATCTGTACCACCCCCGATTGACGTGAAATACGCATTTAAACTTAAGAAATTCGCATCTTCGGCACGCGGGTATTGCTCACCCTCAAACAAACTTTGCGCACCGGCGATTTTGGTTCTGAGCCGGCCTTCTTCGTGAAGGATTCGAGACATCGCGAGCTTACCTAAACTCATAATGGGTGATGAAGTGCCTTGTGCAAGGTCCGCTTTGGCTCTGGCAGTATTTAGTGCATTGAGCCGTTTGTACGCGAGATACTGAGCGAGCTCTTGGCGCAACGGCTGCTCATCGATTTTTCCGGCTTCCTTTGCCAACGCAACCAAGGGTTCTTCTTTGGAAGATTCTTTTTGTCCACTGCGCGGTCCCCGGGCATTTTCACCCATTGAGGATCGCTCATATGCGAGCGCCGTGTTCAGCACCTTCCAACCAGACCCTGGCGCGCCTAACATATTCACCGCAGGCACTGTGGCATCGGTGATGAACACTTCATTAAAATGACTTTCATTGGTGATCTGGCGCAAGGGACGAACTTCTATGCTTGCTTGCTGCATGGGCAAGAAGAAAAAACTAATGCCCAGATGCTTAGGCACATCCCAGTCGGTTCGAGCAATCAACATGCCGTAGTCGGCGGTTGCGGCCCCGGATGTCCAGACCTTCTGGCCATTAACAACGTAGTGATCGCCATCCAAATCTGCCCGGGTCCGAATGCCCGCAAGATCAGACCCCGCGCCAGGCTCACTGTAGAGTAGACACATGTTCACTTCGCCTCGCAGCAATGGGCCAATCAGTTTTTCTTGCAACGGTCGCTGACCCTGAGCGAGCAAAGTATTGGCCCACAAGTTAGTCCGATCCTGGCCAGTGCCTGGCGCATGAACTTTTTCAAATTCCTTTTCAATGATCTTTGCTTGATCATTGCTGAGGTTTCGGCCGAACCATTCGTTAGGCCAACGCGGCGCAGCCCAACCTGCTTCAACCACTTTGCCGAGCCATTGCTGGCGCTCTTTGGACGCTGACATATATCCGTCGACACCAAACGTCTTGGCGACCTCTTTGCTCCAGTTTTCTGAAAGCCAGGTTTTAACTTCTGCTTGAAGTGCGTCACCACTGATCATTGATTGGTTTGTCATCCTAACCTCCTAGCGCCACAAGATAATTTTCACGGTGAAAGTCGGAGCTGCCAAATAGCTGCGCATCTGCCCGAGCCCGTTTTAAATACAGGTGCGCTGGATGCTCCCAAGTAAAGGCAATGCCGCCGTGCATTTGGATGCCATCCGCTGCGGTTCTAACAAAGGCGTCACCGCAAGCAAAAGCGGCAAGGCTAATGGCTTCACTCGTTCGTTTTGAATCTTCTGCTAGACAGGCTGCCGCATGGCGTGCTGCTGACGTTGCCGATTCGGTTTCTATAAGCAAGTCTGCTGCCATGTGTTTAATCGCCTGAAAACTACCAATGATGCGGCCAAACTGGACGCGGGTTTTGGCGTACTCAACTGTGATTTCAAATATCTTTTTCGCACCACCTGCTTGCTCGCCCGCCAGTGCAACCGTGGCAAGATTTAGCGCGCTTTGCACTGCATCCCACGCGGGTACCGCAGCGTTGATGCGAGTGCCTGCTGCGCCTGTAAATTGCACCTTCGCCATGCGTAGCGTGTGATCAAAGGTCGGCAGTGCTTCGATCTCAACCGCCTCATCTGTTGGGTCAACTTCATAAGCGCTAAGCTCATCACCTTGTTTTGCGATAACAATCAACACGTCGGCATTTTGGCCATGTAGCACATAGTTACCGGTACCGGTTAGCTGCGCATTTTCTTCGCTGTTTTCCTCACTACAGTCAGCTTCTATGTTCACACCCGCTTTGGTCCAGCAACCTGCATCACTCGTGATCACCGCACTCGCGATTGTTTGACCACTGGCGATTTGTGGTAACAGTCGCTGATTCACAGAGGCATCGCCAAGCGCTTGCAGCAACTGCGCGGCCACCACGCCACTCGCCAACAACGGCGAACAGAGCAATGCCGCACCGGCTTCTTCCATCACCACTTCAAGCTCGAGCGGCCCAACACCTGAGCCACCAAACTTTTCGTCAGTGGTGAGACCAATCACTCCCATCTCACCCATTTGTTGCCAGAGCTTGGGGTCGAAACCAGACTCAGTTTCTATCACTGCGCGCACCGCGGCTTCGGTGCTCGCAGCAGTAAAGAGCTTGTGAACAGTGTCACGAAGTGCTTGTCGCTCCTCAATGGATAGTGTGTTCATATTCAGTCACCTTTTAAAAACATGTATACGGACGAGCATCGTCCCAATATACTGAAAGCCAAGTTAACTCACAACAAGAAGCGGCACATTTCCGAAGCACCTAACCGAGGTCGGCCCAGAGATCCCAATTTAGAAGATCGAGTGTTCGACACTGTCATGAACTTATATGCCGAGGGCGGCTGGGCTGCACTGACTTTCGAAGCGGTTGCGCGAGTTTCTGGCACGGGCAAATCCTCTCTCTACCGGCGCTGGGAAGATCGCCAATCGCTCTTACGAAACGCACTAGAAGCCCGCTGGCTAACCGTCGATCGAATTGACAACGGATCTTTGAAGGAGGATTTGCGAGAGCTCGCAGATTTGATATTCGTCAGTCAAACAGGTGACTACGCCAACCTCCAAACCTGGTTTACAATCGATGCGAGGCGCTTTCCAGAGGTCAAAACCGTGACTGCACCCTACATTAAGCAGACAATCAAACAAGGGCGCGCCATTGTGCGCAGAGCGGTTACTCGAGGAGAAGTCCCACCATCATTCAAACCAGGCCTGCTGATGGATCTGATTGTGGGTGCAGTAAACAACCATGTGTTGACCACACCACCACATCTAAAAGCTGTCATGCTGAAAAAGGCGCCAGAATTTCTCAACGAGCTTGTCGACGTGGTACTCAAAGGCGCATCCGCCCATTCACACGGGCAGAATTAACTGAAGATAGGAATTATAAACCACATTTTTCGAAGAACAATCATACATGGTGATTGCTGATGATCATTCAAATGTAAGACACTGTGGCGTGGTGATCCTTTAGAGGTCAATGACTGTAATGGTGCTGGCCTGATGGCTTACAGACGGCCGGGTTGATTACCTAGGTGACTAAGAAGATCGGGCAGGATTGATTTGGCTTAGTTATCAAAGCATGTTTTGGGATTGGTTAGCTGTCGCTGGTTTACGCGGAGGTGGTTGCGACCTAGGCGGCCCCCTTATGTGATCGAGGATCTTTTGGATTATGTCTGGGTCAATGATCCGAAGGCGGCCCCATCATGTTAAAGACTCGTTTGAGCGGTTCGCCGTCGCGACGCTGAGCCCAGGTCAGAGCTGCGATTAATTCATCTGCCGATTCGGATTTTGCTATCGATGTGCATTCATTTTGATCGAGTTTTGACTTGGTTTTTTTACGTTTTGTGGGAACGATGAGTTTCCTCATTCGTGCATTTGGCTGATGGCAGCCCCGAGCTAATACACCGTGATACCGCACTAGGTTATGCCGGGATCTGGGCACCAGAGCAGCAAGTTTGCTTAGAAAATCCAGAGGTGAAAACAATGTGTGTGACTGCGCGTCCCGGTGGTTCCATCCGGTGGCGGCCCCCCCTAAACGGATTCTTCAGCTCATATTGGATCTTGCCGTCAGCTCTGACTATGATTCTGTCCAGACAAATTGCAGGTTTGGTGACATACCGGCATAAGCGTTCCAATCGATCCCGCTGATAGGGCTGACATGACACAGCAACATGAGGAAAAGCCATCTCGATCAGCGGTCAAGGCTTTAACAGGCCTGCCTGTTCGGACAAATGATGGGTCATGTAGCGTAGGAGTACGGCTACCGGAGTGGGGACCCATGGCGATTCGATATCGTTGGTCCGACGCCCGGTGGAAGCAGCAATGACTGCATCGATTGGCTCATCGATTCCCAGATCAAGCCATGGTTGCTCTGGATCTGGAATGAGCAAGCCTTCTTTTTCGAGTCTACGGACTACACGTTGGATAACTCGATTGAGCAGGGTTCGCAGCTCTGATTGATTTGGTGCCTTTACGCGATGAAATTTTGCTTTGCCTGATTTACCAACGGTATAAACACCGTCAAGTGCGAGCATATGTAGGTGGATTGGGCCGCATCCGGATTTAAATTTAGCGCACTTCCAAATCGTTGTACCAATGTCACAACACCGCTTCGTGCACCATCGGCTCGTGTGAGCGAGCCTTACCACCATCGCCAGCCGCCATAGCGCGACTCCCGGGTTACTGCAACAGATCGCGGTGCATTACTACGGCCACGGCGCGGACGGTGTCGTGAAGCCCACACCCGGCAACCGAACCGAGCTCATTTACGGCGAGAATGACTTTGTTTCGACGAAGGTCGAGGTGTGCATCCCGCATGTCAGCGTCGGCAGTGCAGTCGCGGGCGCCTTCCCGGCGGCACAGTTCACCGAGCTCGAGTTGGTCGGTATTTTTGACGCATGCCGTCAGGAAGGGGCGCTGGTCGATTTCCGCGATGCGGTGCTGACGGGCCGGTCTGACGGCATCACGGCTGGGGTCACCATCAGCTCAACGCGGACCATCGGCGATGCCAATGTGTGTCTCGCCGGTGTCGATATCTACAGCGACGCTTTTTTGGTCAATCTATTCGGGACGTCGTTCGATAAAATTGAGGATGCCGACGACGCGGCCACAACCACTCAGGACAATGTCGGAGCCGCAATTCCGATCCGATCTGCGCTGTAATAGTCTAAACTCGACCGCCTACGTGCCAATCCACAGGACACACACCATGACCAAACCGAAGCGCTACGGGATCGCTGGTTCTCGCGCCCACCGCTCACTGTTGGCGATTGAGGAAGTCGGCATCGATTATGAACATGTGCCAGTATCGTTCCTCGAGGACTCCAAAACTCCTAAGTACCTGGCCATAAATTCGAGCGAGTGATCACTGGCTGGCAAACGTGCACCCGGCGGCTCTACGCGTTCTGATTCGCGTCGTGGTGTGGCCGAGCGCGGATCTTGGTCATCCACGCATGTGCCAGCGGGTAGTTGGACTTGATGTGATCCTCGTATCCAGGCACTCGGAGACCCCAGTCCAGGACGGACTCTGCATTCAGGTCGGCGACCGTGAAGCGCTCGCCGAGCAGGTATTCCCCGGACTTGCCGAGGGAAATGTTGAGGGCGTTCATGGGGCGCTCCAGCTTGTCCCACAGTTCCGCGGTCCTCGCCTTCTTCCGGGCCTCGTCCTTCATCATCTGGGCGAACATCAGGAGCACAATGTCTTGCTCGGCTTCGAAAGCCCCCCAGACGGCCCACTGCGTGCACAGCGCGTCCTCGGCCGCGTCCTTGGGCGCCAGTTCACTCTCGTGTTTCTTGCACAGGTAAATGTTGATAGCCGCGGAGTCGAATAGGGTTAGCCCCTTCTCCAGATCCTCGAGTGCCGGCATTCGGCCATTCGGGTTCACGTTGTTCACGTAGTACTCGCGCTTGTCGTCCTCCCCAGGGAAGATCTCGACGGTGCGGCCAATCTTGATCGGCACGTCCGAAAGCTCGGCCTGTTCGACAATCCCGAGCTCACGCATGCACCACAGTGGCTTCCAGATCCGGGAACCCGCCTGCCCATGAAGCCTGTACAGTTTCGACATTCTCTCTCTCCTATTTCGTGATGTTGCGCAATACGAAGTCAAAATAAATATAAATCCTGGAGAATATGCTGAATAATCTCCCAACGCTGTGCTGCAAAGGCCCAGGGCATCAACAAACGCCAATTGCTACCAGGTTTCGCCAAATGGACGCAATTCGACCAGAAATGACCAGGCCGAACGCGGCTGATGG
>JBLHWY010000141.1:0-16836 GCA_047629195.1 Candidatus Azotimanducaceae bacterium | reverse complement strand
AACGAATTCACGACCGCCTAGCAGGTGTGCCGCCTTCGGCCGCTACCTTGGATGCCATGGCTGAGTTGATTCAATCGGGGACTGGCTCCGATGCACAAAACGCTGAAGCTGCTGCAATGTTGGCAACTGAACACCCAGACTTTTATCGAACAACATTGAAAAATTTTGCAGCGCCCTGGACCAATAGAGATCAGAGCATATTCGTTCCTTTGAATGACTATTCCGCGACGATCATCGGAATCGTGAGAGATGACATTGACTTTAGGGAGATATTATCTGGCGACATACTTTATACCGATGATGGTAGTTCTGGTGTTGCAGCCTATAGCCAGACCAGCAATCTACATTATGAACAGCTTGAAGATGAAGGCGTTGATCTTGGTGAGCACCTACAGCAGCAACAACAATCAATATTGCTTAATATTCCAGCTGACGCGACTGCTGGAGTGATGACAAGCAGGGCTGCGGCCCGCGAATTCTTTATCGCAGGGACTAATAGAGCCATGTTTCGCTTTACGCTGATTAACCATTTGTGCCGTGACCTTGAGTCTTTGGCAGATACAACAAGAGCCCCAGACCGTATTCGACAGGATGTGACACGATCGCCGGGAGGTGATAGTCGCGTCTTCAGAAATAACTGCATCGGATGCCATTCGGGAATGGATCCAATGGCCCAGGCGTTTGCTTACTATAATTATTCCTTCGATGCTGAATCAGATCCGGAAGGTAATGCAGGTCAGCTAACTTATAACAACAATGGTGCCGCTGATGTCGTCACGGGTACCCGCGTTGTCGCCAAATACCACAATAATGCTAGCAACTTTCCTTTTGGGTATGTCACACAGACGGATGATTGGAATAATTATTGGCGTGCCGGCAGGAATCAGAATGTAGGGTGGAGTCCGAGTTTACCGGGAGCGGGCAGTGGCGCCAAAACGATGGGAACAGAACTAGCCAACAGCAATGCGTTTGCAAGTTGCCAAGTGATTAAGGTGTTTCGTAATGTCTGCTTAAGAGATCCTGCTGAGGCAACTGATCGAAATGAAATACAGGTGCTGACTCAGTCATTCACGAGTAATGGTTTTAATCTCAAGCGTACATTTGCATCCGTCGCTTCTTACTGTCGGGGCCAATGAACATGAGATTACCAAAACTTATTTGTACGATTTTGTGTCTACCAATATTGCACGCATGTAGTCCGGGTGCAGGTCCGGCAGTTCAAGAAAATCTGGACTTATCTTCGAATGCTGGAAGCCGTAGTCTGGTACTGAATGGTCCGGCGCCGCAGACAGATGATGTTCAAAAATTTCGGCTTAGCTTATGGGAGAACGTTGCTCCGGAGAATAGATGTGGGGAATGCCACGTGGCGAATGGTCAGAGTCCAGGTTTCGCTCGAAGTGATGATATTAATCTGGCCTATGACCAGGTGAATAGCTTTGTCAATTTATCCGAGCCCCGCCAGTCAAGATTGGTAATAAAGGTAGGCGAGGGACATAACTGCTGGCTAGCGTCGAACCAGGCATGTACTGATATTCTAACGACCTGGATTAGTAATTGGGCAGGCGACGCTGCAGGTAGCAGTAATGTAATCGAATTACGTTCCCCTGCATTGAAAGATCCGGGTGCCTCCAAGTCATTTCCGCAAGATTCGACGGCATTTGCAAACACTGTGCATCCCTTGTTGATGACCTACTGTGCTAATTGCCATAGAGATAATGCACAGACGCCACAGTCTCCTTTCTTTGCAGTTGCAGATGTTAATGCCGCTTATGAAGCTGTGAGAAGTAGAATCGAAATTGATGAACCAGCGAATTCCAGATTATTCCTGAGGCTGGGCAGTGAATTCCATAATTGTTGGTCCGACTGCGATAGTAACGCGGCCGAGATGTTATCAGAGATTGAAACCCTTATTGCAAGCATACCGGAAACGGAGGTTGACTCATCCCTTGTTACGTCGAAGGCCTTGTTACTAGCTGATGGTATTGTTGCCGCTGGCGGTGGCCGGGTTGATACCAACGTCGTTGCATTCTATGAATTTAAAACCTTAACCGGTACTACCGCATTCGATACTAGTGGCGTTGAACCCGCCATGAACTTAAGTTTTAACGGTGACGTTTCATGGGTCGGTGGCTGGGGAATACGCATTGGTGACAATGGTAAGGCGCAAGCTTCAACCGCCACTAGCGGCAAACTGCATGATTTAATTACCTCAACCGGCGAGTATTCAATAGAAGCTTGGGTTGCCCCATCAAACGTGACTCAGGAAGAGGCTCGTATTGTCAGTTATTCTGCTGGCAAAAATGCACGTAATTTCGCCCTGACTCAGACACTCTATAACTATGACTTTCCTGCTCGCTCGTCTTTGACTGACGGTAATGGCAATCCCGAAATCTCCACACTGGATGGCGATGAAGTGCTGCAGGCGACTTTACAGCATGTGGTAGCTACGTTTGATTCAGTCAATGGTCGCCAGCTATTTGTAAACGGCATCAGGATTGAAGTGGATGACGAAGACGGTGGCACGCTTAACGATTGGGATGATACCTATGCGTTTGTGTTGGGAAATGAAGTGTCTAGTGATCGCTTGTGGCGAGGCGTGTTACGGCAAGTCGCAATTCATAATCGCGCGTTAACGGTTGAGCAGGTTCGATTGAATTTTGAAGCTGGCGTCGGTGAACAGTTCTATTTGCTATTTGGTGTCAGTCATCTCATAGATGTGCCGGAAGCATTTGTGGTTTTTCAACTCAGTCAATTTGATAGCTATAGTTACTTGTTTAATTCACCCTTCTTTGTTTCGCTATCGGATTCCAGTATGCCGGACAATATTCCACTCCAAGGCATGCGCATTGGTATCAATGGGCGTGAGCCTGAAGTGGGCCAAGCCTATCGGCATCTTGACCTTATGTTAGATGGAAGTGAATACGAGCCAGGTATTGGACAACGGATTTCATCTATCGGCACGATACTTGGTATAGAGAAAGGTGTGGAAAGTGATGAATTCTTTTTGACCTTTGAACGGCTTGGGGACAATGCCAACGTAGTGGTTGAGGCGACGCCATCGCCAGAGGCGCAAGCGCCTGATGCAGCGTCTGCACCGCTGATAGGCGTCAAAACCTTTGACGAAATAAACGCGAGTATGTCCGTGATTACGACTGTACCAACCTCACATCCTGATGTGTTTAGTACCTTCGGCAATGTGCGACAACAATTACCGAGCCTGCCGGGTATTGACGGTTTCTTGTCCTCACAGCAAATGGGCGTGACTCAATTGGCCATTGAATATTGCAATGTTCTAGTAGAAGACTCGGCATTGCGTCAGGACGTTTTCCCAGGGTTTGATTTCTCTGGCGTACCATCGTCGGCTTGGAATCAAGCGGGCACTGAGGCCTTTGTGTCGCCCTTACTGGGCCGCGTCTTAGGGTTAAACCTGTCCACCCAACCCAACGTTGCCGCTAGCAGAGCCGAACTTGAGAGCCTGATTCAGGCACTGATAGCCTCGGTTAACCCTGGCAGCGATAACACCGCGCAGAGAACCAGAACCATTGCTAAAGCAACCTGTGCGGCGACCCTTGGAAGCGCGGCCCTACTGATTCAGTAGGCAGTTGCTTCGGTAGACGCTTGTAGCAATACAAATTAGACGTTCGTATTCGCCATTATTTGGTACTGAAAGAGAGATCCCAGCATGAAAAAAGCCTTAACTGTTGATGCGCCACTGAAGCATAATAATCACCCTAAACCGGTATCTCGTCGAGACTTTATTCGGCAAGGTTTCCGTGCTGGTTCGGCTGCGGTGATGGCTCCTTCAGTATTTAGTTTGTTCGCTAACCCACTTCAAGCGCAGGCCGCCTTGTCTCCAGATCTGGAAGCCCTAAAAAACTCTTGTGGTTTAGGGGTACAGGGCGCGGGTCGTATTCCTTTTATTTGTTTCGATCTTGCCGGTGGTGCAAATGTGGCAGGCTCAAATGTGCTTGTTGGCGGGCGTGATGGGCAGATGGATTTTCTTTCCACCGCAGGTTATTCAAAGCAAGGGTTACCGGGTGATCAGATTCCGCCTATCGCCAATCCTCAAACGGGGTTAAACGACTTTATTAACACAGATCTCGGACTCGCGTTTCACAGTGACTCTGCTTATCTCCGGGGTATGCTCGAAAAATTAGGGTCAGGCACTGCAGCAGCTATTAATGGTGCGGTATTGCCGGCACGTTCAGAAAACGATACCGGCAACAATCCGCACAACCCCATGTATGCGATTAATCGTGCGGGTGCTGATGGATCGCTACTCACGCTCATTGGTTCAAGATCGTCTGACTCTGGCGGTAACTCAATGGCGCCGAGTGATCTTATGGACTTGGGCGTACGGCCGACAAAAGTTGATAGGCCGAGTGATGTGACAGGGTTAGTTGATGTTGGCGATTTGGTCAATCTGTTATCGCAACAGGATGCAGTTGCTGTGATGGAATCTATTCAACGTATTTCTGATTTAAAGCTGAATAATGTGAGTTCGGGAATATCTAGAGACGACGTGATCAAAGAACTCGTTCGCTGCAGCTATGTGAAGAGTGCAGACCTGGCGGATCGCTTTGGTGATCCGTCTACACTAAACCCTGAGATTGATGTCGATATTGTTGGTCCAGGCGGCGTTTTTTCCAGCGAAGAATTTAATAGCGACGGGGAATTCCGAAAAACAGCATCTGTCATGAAGCTTGTCGTCAACGGCTTTGCTGGTGGTGGTTGCATTACGATGGGCGGGTTTGACTACCACACAGGCGAACGTGGAACCGGAGAAGCGCGTGACCTTCGAGCTGGACGGTGTATGGGTGCCTGTCTCGAGTACGCGGCTCGCGTTGGTGTACCTTTGATGATGTATATTTTCAGTGATGGTTCTGTGGCAAGTAACGGGCGTATTGATGATAGCGTCGCTGGTCGCGGTAAAGGCGAATGGACAGGTGACAATCAATCGACAGCAGCATCCTTTTTTCTTGTTTATAACCCCGCCGGCAGACCTCAGTTGTTGGGTGGGTCAGCGTTAGAGCAGGCACGACATCAACAGCTTGGCTGGTTTCGCCCGGACGGTTCAGTTGAAACCTCGTCATCGCCAGTCGCCAATAATGTCAATCTGTTGGTTCAGTCTGTCGCTTTGAATTATTTGTCTTTGCATGGGGACCAAGGAAGCTTCCCTACGTTGTTTCCAGGGCATGGCTTAGGTAACGCCGCGTTGCGTGATAGTCTGACGGCGTTTCAGCCTATTGTTTCGGGTACTATTTGAGACAGGAGGTTTCAAAATAGGTGAAAGTGAAGAGATGAGTTCACAGGTGCCGATGTTGTGCGAAGTGATATATTTCCCTGCTTTAACAGCTGTTATTTTTGACTAGGGACTCTAGATCTGGTGTTAATGCCTACTGTAGGAAAAGTACTTGCACTTCATTAATTTGCGGGACAGCGTTCAACGCAAAACCTGAATCTCATCCGAGATTTGCCCTGCGACCATAGGTGAACCTGCCAGATCTAGCGGAAGATATACCTCTAGAGTGATACCTTCGTGAAGTTCCTATCGTCTTGGGTTTCCGGTTCCGCATCAACGTGTAACGTCACATCGTTTATTTCGTGAAAGTGATTGACGATCGTGCGTCTCACCTGATCTGCGATTTGATGGCGTTCTGATACTGTGATCATTGGGTCAACATTGGCGTGGACATCCAACAGGGCATTTGCTCCCATTCGCCTAGATCCCATGCGACCTTCGCGATTATGCCAGCGACACCGATAGCCGCCACCGAATCAAGTGCAGGCAATCCTAACATGGCGCCACTAATTCCAATGAAGACGATCAGCGAGGATATCGCATCTGTTTTGCTGTGCCATGCGTTCGCTTCAAGGATTGACGAACGATATGATTTTGGGACACGCATCGTGTAGTGGTAAATGGCTTCTTTGCTCAGTTGGATCCCTGTGAACGTCTAACCAAGACCGGAATGTGGAAACATTCAAATAAGCTTTCAATGTTAACGTTATAGTCTCAAGTCCTTTTTATTGTGCTTTCGACGAATCCAGCTAACCGATTTTAGTATCTTGGGATGGGAGATGAGCTTCTTCTCAAAGTGGAACTTGCCCGGATAGTCCAACAATAAAAGGCTGCCAAGGAGTGTCAAAATACCCTGCCCAGGCAACACGAGCATCGCTAGACCCGCTAGGACCAAAACGACACCTAGCATGTTATTGAGAACTTTTAAGACAATCGTTATAGAGATTGGAAGTTGAGTGTTGTTGCAAGGTGGTTGGTCTTGATCAACCAAATTCACAATTAGTGTCAGCACGAGTCTCTTGGGTCTGGACCATCATCGGGTAGATCATAATCCAGATGAGAACGGCGACTACGAGATTTACATGCGCGTACTCCAATCCTGCGATGATCTCAAACATTTCAGGCACAAGGTTACCGAGGAGCACGCCAATCATGATGCAAAGGGCCACCCATATTGAAAGATAGCGTTCGAAAATTCCCATAAGTCTTGTGCGCTCGTGCGGTTCAATAATATTGATAGATAGCGAGTCTGCATTTTAGAAATGACTCTCCAAGTAATCGGTTACTCCGGTTTTTAATGTTGGTAGTTTTTGTCTTTCAAATCACAGGTTGGCGCTTATTTTATGCTTGATCACCCGTACGGATACTAATGACAATGCTTAAGATTATCTTGATCCAAATCAATCTACGCTTTCATTTTCTTAAGATAATAATGCCAATCTTAGAGGTTTATCGGTCGGAATATTTTCATGTTTGGTCATCGCATATTTTTCGTGTGCTAACAGCACATCTATTGTCCGATTGCATGCGTAGCGCCAATTATTGCAATGGCCTTCACCCCAATGTTTGAAATATCAAACTCACTGCGTTCTCAAGACGTTTCTCTCAACAAATTCGCAATTCTCTTGACCCGAATCACATTCATAATTTCCTTCTCTTGTAAGAGTCAATCATATTTTGCGCCATGACACGGAATGAAGAGATTGTTTGACTATTTGATTTTGTATCCATTTTTCTTCGTATGGTTATAGGGTTTCCAATGAAAAAACATAGCACTAGTAGGTTGCACGTCGAAAAAAAAGAAGCGTAGGACGAAAAGTATCGAGCGGTCGATAATGCCGGAATTGAATATGATTATGTCTTCATTGGAACCGGTATTGCGTCGCTGACCTATGCTGTACTACTCGCCCAACGAACTTTCAGTGTTGTATTTTGTGGGCCTACTTGGTGGCTATAATACCGGTGCCTACTACCCCAGCAAGCATTTCAAATATTACATGCAAGGCCTGACTTCCTGCATCGAGGAACACCATGGGGATGTCTACTTTGAAGAGAAAGTTATGGAAATTTGACTGAATTCAAAACGGTGACTGTAGTACAAACACCGCCAGGTAAAACCTTTGCAGCGAAAAATTTTTTTGCAACATGGATCCACGATTCGCGACCAGACTGATTGGTTGGGAGCGCTTTCCTAAACATTTGCATAAAACACTAGAGTACGATTACTCTTATATCGGAGTCATGGCCTATTTCGGTTTGAAATCGGGTTATCAGCCATAAAAATATGGTTTTGGTAATCATAATACGTGGCACTGTTTTGATTGGGATATGAATACAATGTGGAAGGCAGGTGGGAACCTACGCGCCATACGCACCGTTTAAAGAAGCTCTCTAAAACAGCGAGCACGACTATGCGGCACTGAAAATTAAATGTGCCGATCGTATGATTGACCGTGTCATTAAGCATCATGTGCCAGTTCTACTTGACTATATCGAGGTGAAGGTCGTTGGGTCACCTACGACCAACGAGGACTTTTGTCTAGCGTTCTTTGGTAACGCTTACGGTGCTTCAATTAAGCCAAAAAATACCATTTCTAGGCTAGATGAAAAGACGCTTTTTGAAAATTTATACTGGTGTAATGCCTCGTCAGGACATCCGGGAATATACGGTACTGTATTAACTGGAATGAATCTCTTCGAAAAACTTGATGACGAAATGGGCTAGGCACTAGTGAGTAACTAAAGGTGAAGCAGGGGTTGCCTCATATGGTCCACATTCTAGGTTCAAAAGAACTTCAGGGACAGATTCTTCAGCGCTTGTACCTCATGGATTTTGATGTTTCGCTGTTGTGCTGACAATATTTTAGAGTGATGAAAACGCGAGAAAACTCGACTGATAGTTTCTTCTGCCATGCCCAGGTACGCCGCGATGTCACGTCGTGACATAGGTAAACTAAATTCGGTTGCAGAAAGGCCGCGTTGATTATGCCGATTAGAGATATCACTAAGAAATGTAGCAAGACGTTGCTCTGCTTGTTTACGATGTAACATCAATAGAGGCTGTTGTCGGTCATGAATATCGTCGCACAAAGCGCTAAGCAAGTTTTTTTGAACTTGAGGATGGAGTGATAAATTGTCATCGATGTTGCTAATTGGAATTTGACATACTGAAGTGGTATCGAGCGCTTCAGCGGACTGGCTATGTTGCCCTTTCGAAAGGCCATCTGCACCAAACATTTCGCCGGGTAAGAAAAATCCGGTGATGTATTCTTCGCCTTGTTTGTCAATATGGTGTGTTTTTATGGCGCCTGAATGGACGATAAAAATGGACGAAAAAGTATCGTTTTGGCGATAGATCAAGTCTCCTTTGTGATTCGGTTTTGGATGTTTTATTAAGGCGTTAAGTTCATCCACGGCGTCGTTGTCGACTGACTTGTTGAAGCAATGTTTGTTCAAATGACAGTTTTTACAGAGTCTTTCATTGGCAGTGTTGTCGGCAGTTGATTTGACGCTGACTAGATTGGGTCGGCTGAATGTTTTAGACCGATTTGTCTTACTTTTTGCTTCTATTTTGCTTGTTATTTTTGCATTGGTTAAGGCCATGTTGTCGTTCCTCTCGTCGTGATCAATTCGTGCTGGTGGTATCTATCTGAATGAATTCATCATAGGGAGAGTGTTTAAACATAAATATGCGCGCTCATCCTCAACTTGATCAGGTATTTCGTCATTTCTCTACGGGAATCTACTTGGTTTTTTGCGTATATTGCACTAGAACAGTCAGGCTGCTGGGTTTTATTATCTGATTATATTGGTCGGGAAAGCGCCTAGTGAATTTATTCAGAAACTAAGTCTTTTTGCTTTATCTTCAGAGGGAAATTGAGTGAAACATGAAATATTGGCACATAGCCCATTTGATGCGCTGCTTAATGCAGCTGTTGATGGAATTATTGTCATCAATGAAAGGGGAATAATTGAAACAATTAACTCTGCCGCGGCCAAATTATTTGGTTGCCGTCAAGAAGAGGTAATCGGTAACAACGTTAGTCAATTGATGGAAGAACCCAATCAGGCACAGCATGATCATTATCTTCAAAGTTATATGACAACAGGCGTACGGAAGATGATTGGTATTGGGCGTAAAACGACGGGTCGAAAAAAGGACGGGTCTTCTTTCCCAATGTATTTGTCAGTAGGACATATTGAAGAAGCTGGCGTTAACCGGTTTGTGGGAATTATTCGGGATCTAACTGTGCAGGAGGAGCAAGCCCGAGAGATGGAGGAAGCTGAGTTGGAGGCGCGCCAGTTGCGAGAACGGCTAGTGCATGTTGCTCGAATTTCGACAATGGGAGAAATGGCTACGGGTATTGCTCATGAGATAAATCAACCACTAACTGCGATTGCGACCTACGCTCAGGCATGCCAGCGGATGCTCGGTTCCGAGTCATTCGATACTTCGGCCATCATTAGTGCGCTAGATAAGATTGATGGTCAAGCGAGGAGGGCATCTAAAGTCATTACTGGTATCCGCCAACTAGCAAAAAAGCAGCCGATGGATTGCAAGGATCACAATTGTGTTGAAATAATCAGTGAAGTAGTACTACTCGCAAAGGCGTATGCGCATGAGAAAGGTATTCTCCTTCAGCTAAACTTGTTGTCAATTGACCGAGAGCAACAGCTGAGGATCGACATGGTGCAGACCCAGCAGGTGTTGCTGAATTTGATTAACAATGCGATTGAAAGCATGACGTTTGATAGTGATTTTCATGAAACAGAGGCGCAGATAGGAAGAAAAAAACAACCAGGTAAATTTGAAACTGATCAAGAAATCGAGCGTGATGTGCTAGATAATATTATTGTGATTTCGGCAAAGGTTATTGATGAAACAATGGTAGAAATTTCGATTGTGGATCAAGGTCATGGTCTGGAGCAGATAGATGAGGGTCGGCTGTTTGAAGCATTCTATACGACCAAACCGTCGGGATTAGGTATGGGTTTGTCAATCTGTCAATCGATAGTGAATGCCCAAGGTGGCAAAATAAACTGTAGCAATAATAAGAACAAGGGTGCCACATTTTCCATTACATTGCCGATGTCGATCGGAGTAAATTTATGACGGATAAGGCAGTAAGCGATGTGCCGATCATATCGATTATTGATGACGATGAATCTGTCCGGGAAGCTTTATTGTTCTTGATGAAGTCAGTGGGATTAAACGCTGAAATCTTTGGTTCAGCCAAAGATTTCTTAACTGACTACGACCCAGCAAATATAGGTTGTATCATATCTGATATTCGCATGCCTGGAATGAGCGGTTTGGATTTACAGCACGAACTTAACCAACGAGCGTGCACGCTCCCTATCATCTTTATTACCGGCCATGGTGACATACCGATGGCTGTTGAGGCGATAAAGAATGGTGCGGTTGATTTCCATACCAAACCGTTTCGGGATCAGAGCCTGCTCGACAGCATTAACAAAGCGATCGAATTTAACAAGATATTGCGCCGAGATATGGACCAAAAAAACTCAATTCAGCGGCGGCTTGCAACATTGACGCCTCGTGAAAGAGAAGTACTCGAGCTTGTTATAGCGGGTAAAGTCAGCAAGGTCATTGCCGACAAACTTCAACTTAGTCCTCGTACAGTAGAAACGCATCGAGCACATATGATGGAAAAGATGCAAGTGGCTACGCTGACCGAATTAGGCAAGTTAGTTCAACTGGTCCAATAGAGGTCCTTCCCTCTCGTGCTAATTTCAGCCGGTACTTTTGGTGAGTATTTGTTAAATCGATGAATATTGATTGCGGTTGATACATATCAACTTGCTTGACGAGCATGTTCTTTAAAATACCGCTAAATTGATCCTTATCTACTGTTCCGAAAGTTTCTGAAAGTGGGCTAGGGCGTAGGTTAGCGTTTTATGTACAAAAATAAAATAAGTCGCCCAGAGGGCCTTAATGCTACGGTTTATATTGCCGGGCAAGATTGTGAAGTTTCACAAAGTATCCAATTCTTGCTAAAAACAGAGAGCATCTTTGCGCATATCTTTGACACAGGGAGATCACTGTTGAATCAAGTACTCGTGGAACCCCCAACTTGTATTGTGATTGATGCAACAATGTCTGATATTGATGGAACCACATTGTTAGAATATTTAAATGAACATTCTCTACCAATACCTGTCATTTTATTAGGTGAAAATAGCAACATTCCCGTTGTGGTTGAGGTTATTAAAGCAGGTGCTTGGGACTATTTTGAAAAACCGTTTATACAGTATGGGTTAATCGCGAGCGTTAAGCGTGCTCTCAAAATGCAGGAGAAATAATCTTAAGTTTTCTTGTTTAAAGGCCGGCTTGAAGATCTCAGTCTTTGGATGGCTCAGCTTTAGGGCAGGGTGATATTAGTAAATTGGTGTTTTTGACTGAAGTTCGACAGCATCCCCTTTGTCTCCAGTAGCCAGGCCATATTCAATTGTTGTGAACTTTGTAGTGATTACTGCCCTAGTCAAAATCATGAACAAGCTGTGAAAGCAGGTTTGCCGAAGGAATACGGCGGCTCACAGCTGCCTTGCTGTCCTCTGATATAGCCAAATATAGTCATCTCTTTTCCGAGAAATCGGGGATATAATGCCCTCCTTTTTAAAGCTCGATTATCGGCGACGTTAACAGCCATGTTTGAACTCATCACGAACGCCCGCATATATGCTCCTGCCGCACTTGGCATGGGTTGCGTATTAACCTGTGCTGGGAAAATTGTTTACATTGGTGAGTCAAAACCGGAACTGGGTATTGGGCTTGAGGTGCAGATAACTGACATCGAAGGCCAAATGTTGCTCCCGGGTCTAATCGATGGGCATGCGCATATTACAGGTGGAGGCGGTGAAACTGGGTATAGCAGTAAAGTGCCACCAGTACCTTTAAGCGAATTTACCGGTGCCGGGGTCACATCTGTAATTGGATTGACGGGCACCGATGATGTGACCCGATCTACTTCAGCGCTCATTGCTGCGACCATGGCTCTGCGCGAAGAGGGGATGAATGCGTGGTGTTATACCGGTGGCTATCACTACCCGTTAAACCTGCTAACCGACTCGGCGCTAAGCGATCTCATCCATATTGAATGTGTCATCGGCATAGGCGAGCTTGCGATTAGCGATCATCGATCCAGTCATATGACACTTGATGAGTTGGTCCGGGTTGCCGGCGAAGCTCACATTGGTGGTTTGATGACAGGTAAAGCCGGTTTGTTACACTTGCACCTTGGCGATGGTCGTAGGGGTTTGCAACTTGTTCGCGATGCGATCAAGGAAGCGGAAGTGCCGTCGCGCATTTACCACCCAACCCATGTTAATCGATTAAAGCGGCTGTTCGATGAAGCCTGTGAGCTGGTCACAGAAGGCTGCCATATTGATTTGACGGCTTTCCCTCTTGATGAAGAATCTGGCGATGAAGCGTCTGCTCACGATGAGCCTCGTGACAATGGTTATAGCATTGTTGAAGCAGTGACCCGTTATATGGATAAAAAACTGCCGATGGATAAATTGACAGTTAGTTCGGACGGAGGAGGTTGCTTGCCTGAGTTTGATCATCAAGGAATTTTGCAAAAGCTTGATTTTGCGCGCTGCCAAAGCCTCCCTACAGCGCTGGGAGAATTGTTAGCTATAGGTGTCGATACTGAACAAGCCATATCGTTATTCACCAGAAATGCTGCACAACTTTATCGTCTACAAGATAAGGGCGTTGTTGCTGTTGGCGCTGATGCTGACCTCGTCACTTTGGATGATCAATTTCAAATATCTGATGTCATGTGTCGGGGTATTTGGCACAAAAAGTCTGGTACACAGTTAAAAAAAGGGCTGTTCGAGTAAGCTCGGCATCAATAAAAATCGCTAATCCACTATTCGTTCATCTATTCTCTTTTTAAAAAAATTAGAGTCTAACCAAATAAGGAAAAAAAATGCCATCGCCAGGAACAAAAGGTGTCGAACGTGGTTTCGTGATCCCCATCGGAGGCGCCGAAGATAAGCTCAAAGACCAGTCGATACTTAATCGATTTGTGGATATTTGCGGCGGTGCGAAGGCGAACATTGCGGTGATACCGACTGCATCTGAACTAGAAGATACTGGCGATAACTATGTTCGCATATTCAAAGATCTCGGCGTGCAAGAGGTGACTTCATTACCCATTTTAGAGAGAGTGGATGCTCAATCTGAGCAACACCTTGGTGCGCTAGAACGATCTACTGGTGTGTTTATTACCGGCGGCAACCAGTTAAGACTCTCAACCATTCTTGGTGGTACGCCCGTATCAAAAGCAATACGAAGATTAAATGCCCACGGCACTCATATTGCTGGGACATCTGCTGGTGCAGCTATCATGCCTGAGCATATGATCTCTGGTGGGGACTCAGGAGCAACCCCCAAACAGGGTGCGGTTAGCTTAAGTCCAGGCCTTGGCCTGACCAACAAACTCGTGATCGATCAACACTTCCGCCAGAGAGACAGACTGGGCCGCTTGATGTCGGCGATTGCCTACAATCCTTTTCTTATTGGACTTGGACTCGATGAAGATACTGCAGTCTTTATTAACCCCGAGGGCGTCCTCGAAGTGGAAGGCACAGGTGCCATTACAATCATCGACCCGAGTGAACTCAAATATTCAAGTATGCACAATGCTAGGGAAGGCGATACGATCAGTCTTATCGGAATGCGCGTACATGTCCTTGCTAAAGGCTGTGGTTATTCTCTTGAGACCGGTGAGGCCCACTTCCCTAAATAAGGAGGGCTAAATAGAGACGCCAAAATAAGGTGCCCCAAGTAATAGAGAGTCATAATTAGAAAACCAAAAATAAACCAGACCACGGGATAACTCATAAGGTTGACTTGGTGTTCATGGCAGGAGAGTGAGTAATGAAAATAATATCCACAAATGTCTATGTTGGCCCAAATGTTTATGCCAGTTTCCCGGTCATTCGCCACGTTGTTAATCTGGGTGTTCTTGAGGACTGGCCGTCCGCAAAGCTCGGCAAATCCTTTACTGATGGTCTCGTTGAAGCATTACCGGGGCTTGCTGAACACGGTTGTTCCTATCGTGAACCTGGGGGGTTTCTTCGTCGACTGACGGAAGATGAAGGCACCTGGCTTGGACACGTCTGGGAGCATTTGACCCTCGAATTACAAAGTGTCGCGGGCTCCGAAGTATCGTTCGGCAGAACGCGGTCAACCGGCGAGCCGGGTTGTTACAACATGGTCTTTGAATATAAGCAGCGTGATGTGGGGCTAGAGGCAGCGCGCATTGCGCGACAATTGCTATTGAGTTTACTGCCGAGTGAGCTAAAGACAGTAGACTCGGTTGCAAAGATCGTTGATGAAGACTTCAGCGCTGCTGAAGACATCGAGAGCTTCGTAAAATTTGCGCAGCGGAAAGAATTTGGTCCTAGCACGGCCTCGCTCATAGCGGCGGCTGAGGATAGAGGAATTCCATGGCTGCGACTCAATGATTATTCGTTGGTTCAATTTGGCCATGGCAAATACCAGCAGCGTATTCAGGCGACGATCACGAGTGAAACAAGACATATCGCCGTCGAAATTGCCTGCGATAAAGAAGATACCCATAAGCTCTTGAAAGATCTTGGTCTACCTGTACCGCAACAGCATGTGGTTTACAGTGAACGTGAAGCACAACGGGCAGCGAAAAGAATTGGTTTCCCGGTTGTCATCAAACCACTTGATGCCAATCATGGTCGAGGGGTTTCAATTAATCTAGAAACCGAAGAGCAGATTGCTGTTGCCTTTGAAGATGCGAAGAAACATGGCACTAGTAAGGCTATTCTTGTTGAAAGCTACGTTGTTGGATTCGATCATCGTATGTTGGTCGTCAACGGAGAATTAGTGGCTGTGGCAAAACGCGTACCCGGACATGTGGTGGGTGATGGTAAAAAAACAGTGGAAGCGTTAGTTGAAGCGGTCAACGATGATCCTCGTCGTGGCATTGGACATGAGAAAGTATTAACACGGTTGGAGTTTGATCATCAGGCAGAAAGACTGCTGGATGAAGCAGGTTACAGTGCACAAACCGTATTGAAAAGCGGGGAGATTTTTTATCTTCGCTCTACCGCCAACCTGTCTACTGGTGGTACTGCCGTTGATGTCACTGACATTGTTCATCCTGACAATCGACAAATGGCAGTCAGAGCTGTAAAGGCAATCGGCCTTGATATTGGCGGCGTTGATTTTCTTAGCGGTGACATCTCCAACTCCTATAAAGACATTGGTGGCGCCATTGTTGAAGTCAATGCAGCGCCTGGTTTCAGAATGCACGTTGCACCAAGTGAAGGGCAGCCGAGGGATGTTGCAGGTAAGGTCATGGACATGTTGTTTGATGCTAGTGCGCCAACGCGTATCCCTATCGCGGCAATCACGGGTACTAATGGTAAAACCACAACTTCTCGTATGCTGGCGCACATTATGAAAGCAGCGGGACATGTCGTTGGCATGACCTCTACAGATGGCGTCTATATCGATGGCCACTTATCAGTAAAAGGTGATATGACAGGACCAACATCAGCGCACATTGTCCTGCGTGATCCTGATGTGGATATGGCCGTGATGGAAACTGCCCGCGGCGGTATTGTCAGAAGTGGCCTGGGCTATTCTGCAAGTGCGGTGGCTGCGTGTCTTAATGTGACTTCTGATCATCTTGGCTCGCGCGGCGTCGATACGCTAGAACAGTTAGCAGAAGTGAAGCGAGTTGTTGTCGAATCTGCGACCGATACGGTTGTGCTAAATGCGGATGATTTACTCTGTCTGGAAATGGCGGACTACACCCATGCGGAAAAACTTTGCTATGTGACCCTTGACCCAACCCACGCGCTGGTAAAAGAACATATTCGCGCGGAAGGTATGGCGCTTGTTCTAGAGCAAGGTATCAATGGCGAAATGATCACGATCTATGATAAAGGCGCGCACATTCCTTTGCTGTGGACGCATCTGATTCCTGCGACAATTGAAGGTAAGGCAATCCATAACGTTCAGAATGCGATGTTCGCAGCTGCCATGGCTTACGCCATGGGTAAATCACTAGAAGATATCCGGCATGGATTGCGAACGTTCAATACAACTTTCTTTCAAGCGCCTGGGCGGATGAATGTATTCGATGAGCACCCATTCAAAGTGATTCTTGATTATGCCCACAACCCGGCTGCCGTAGGTGCAATGTGTCAATTGAGTGATCGACTCGATGTTATCGGCAGGAGAGTTTGCGTTATCTCATCACCTGGTGATAGGCGGGACGAAGATGTTAATGCCTTAGCAAGCACTGCAGCGGGACACTTTGACCATTATATTTGTAAGGCGGATGACGACCGACGGGGCCGAGGTGATACTGAAATTCCAGAGATGATTAGAGCTCAGCTCATTTTAGAGGGTGTAGATGAGAGTGCGATTGAAATGATTGCTGATGAACAAGCATCGGTAGCGCACGCTTTAGACTTTTGTGATGCAGGGGATTTGTTAGTCGTTTTTGGTGATGATATTA
>JBLHWY010000140.1:0-16865 GCA_047629195.1 Candidatus Azotimanducaceae bacterium | reverse complement strand
AAATCAGTATTCACCGTAGCTAATGGGTGTTTCGCGTTGGGCTTGGGTGATGCCGGTAACTATATCTCGGCCGCTTCCGATACAAGTTACCAACTAGCCGCAACCGATGCCGCCCAGGCGGCACGTTTCCTGCTGCGCGCCACCGACCTTGGCACCTATTTACTGTTTGATCAGGACGAGGGCTACCTTAGTTCTGACGGAGCCAAGCTAACTCGCCAAGACTCTCTCGCTTCAGATACACAAGTGGTTGACGACGAGATAGTTATCACCGACCGACTCCAATCTGACGCAGAATGGCAGCTCAAAGCAGCGCCCGATGGTCTCTACATGCTGCGCCATATCTTGTCAGACAGCTATCTTTCAAGTACCGGTGGCTTAGACAGCGAGTCACTAGCGGCTAACATTGCCTTCGAACAACAATCTGACTGCGCGACCTTTCCCGAGCTCACAGTAGATGCTACTGGCAAGCCCCAGAAGACTGAATTTGAAGATGGCAGTGTCTTCGGGTTTGTCGAAACACACTCTCATTTGTTTACCAACTTTGCCTTCGGCGGCGGCGGCGCTTTTCACGGCGCACCCTTTCACCGACTCGGTGTAGAACACGCATTGGAAGATTGCGACCTCTCCCACGGCGAAGAGGGACGACGAGATTTCATTGGCTTCGCTTTTGGCGACCTGAGTGGCAACAGCCTTGTCGATCTGCTGCCTGTGCTTATTTCGGGCGAACTACCGGATAAAAACCACGACACTGAGGGTTACCCCGACTTCACCTCCTGGCCAGATGCCCATCGCAGTGCCACTCACCAAATGCAGTACTACAAGTGGATAGAGCGGGCGCATCTCAGCGGCTTGCGACTTTTGGTGCAACACGCGACCACCAACCAGGTCCTGTGTGAGTTGTCGGTCGGTATCGGCGCTTCTAACCAGCGATTCGATTGTAATGACATGGTGGCGGTGGACCGTATCCTTGAGGAGACTTACGCTCTGGAGCGCTATATTGACGCCCAATCAGGTGGACCCGGTGAGGGCTGGTTCCGCATTGTATTGAGTCCGGCCGAAGCCAGAGAGGAAATAAAGGCCGGTAATATGGCGGTGGTGCTGGGCATTGAAACGTCAGACCTATTTGACTGCTTCCTAGTACCGTTCGGCGAGTTCAGCCAATGTAGCGAAGAAACAGTGACCGCCAAACTGGACCAATATCACGACAGGGGCGTACGCGTACTATTCCCGGTGCACAAATATGACAATGCGTTTTCTGCCGGGGACGGCGACCGACGTGTCAGCGAACTTGGCAACTTTGGTCACACCGGTCACTATTCCAGCTTTATCGAATGTCCTGCAGAGTTCCTCACCTTCCCAGGCGGATTCGATCGGGGCAATGTCTCCTTAGGCGGCCTCAACCAGCCACGCGATGTGTATGACTCTGCGCCTCCGCTTGATATGAGCGGCTTCGCGGAAAACCCTATCGGCACCTTGCTTCCCAGTATTGGCCTGTTGGCTGCTGGCCCTCTAGAGGGTGAGTATTGTCAGAAACATGGTCTAACTGACTTAGGGGAATTTTTGATGTCCGAAATGATGAAGCGCGGCATGGTAATCGAAGTCGACCACTTCCCAAGAAAAAGCTACAAGCGCGCTTACGAATTGCTGGCAGAAAACGACTACCCGGCCGTGGGAACTCACGGTAGAAACAACAACGGTGAAATTTATCGCTTGGGTGGTGTGTCAAAGTCGAACTTTGGCCGCTGTCGTTCAACTACCGAAACCGCCACCATGGATGATGGGTTCCAGTCACGAATAGCGTTAATGCGCGAAATGGGTTCGATCGGAGGCGAAGGTTTTGGTTTTGATCTGAACGGCTTCGCGGGCGCCCCGGGGCCCCGCTTCGGCCCCAATAATGTGTGTGGCGGCTCACAAACTGATGAAGGTATTACCTATCCGTTCACCTCCTATGCGGGCGATGTCACGTTTGAACAACCCGTGGTAGGCAATCGCAGCTTAGACTTTAATACCGAGGGCATGGTGCACTTGGGGTTAGTGGCGGAGCTCATTGAAGATGTTAGACGCGATGGCGTTACCGATGACGAGCTTGAGCCCTTGTTCAAGTCGGCCGAAACCTACCTGAGAATGTGGGAAAAATCTGAAGCTAGAGGAAAGAACCTCAGCGAATAGCGTATGTGATGGTACTGGTAAATTAATTTTTCCAGATCACAGAAACCCTGCATCTGCTTACAAGTAATCGCCTGCCGCCGTGGCATCATATCCCGAGTTCTGAATGAAGTGTATGCGGTTAGTCATAAGTCGCCAGGTAGTTGCAAGAATGTCCAGCTCAGATATCCGGAGTCAGACAGCATAACGGATGATATCGGGAGGGACCGCTATGACCCTATGTCTATTCATGCCGGGATTGCCTCCCATAAGAAGCTAATTTAGCAGCTCCGTTTAAAGGCTTGTATTGCGCAACGTGGCGCTAATACGCTCATTCATCATTTCGGTGGAACCGTCAGTAAACGACGCAATTTTGGCACAGGCAAGATGCCTGCCAAGGGCACTATCTTCGAGTAGTCCGTTGGCCCCCATGCCCTGAATACAGGATGTAATCGCCGGCACCGTTACCCGGCCCGCATACTTCTTGGCCACCGCTGCGGCAAGTACGGCATCCTCGCCCTTGTCAATCAGTTGGCCTGCTTTATCCACCAGGGCACGCAGTGCTTCAAGGTCGGTTACCACCTCCGCCAGTGACCATGCCAGCCCTTGGTTGTCCAGTACTGGCCGACCAAAAGCCATACGCTGTAGGCCATAATCTCGCGCAGTGTTCAAGGCACCTGCCATCATGCCGCAGCACATGCTAGCGACATAGCTACGGGCACTGTTTACCAAAGCCATAGCGTGTTTGAATGCTTCCCCCGGAGGAGAAAGCATATCCTCACTTTCGACGCGAAAATTTCGCAGGTGAAATTCTCCCGCGCCGATAGCATGGCCACCCATTAATTGGTAGATATCCCCGCGCTCAAATCCTGGTTGGCGGGCATCGACCAGAAATGAGGCGATGCCGCGCCAGCCGGCCTCAACGTTGGTTTGGGCGTAGACGACGAAGATATCCGCAATAGCAGTATTGGTGATCCAGCCCTTAGTACCGTTTAACAGCCAGCCATCGTCTGCCTGTTCAGCACTCATTGTAATCCCGGAGAAATCGCTGCCGGCTCCGGGTTCAGACAAGGCAGTCGCGCCAAATAATTCGCCACGCATCAAGTCTGTGATTAACGCCCTATATCGCTGCGAATTTGCACAGCGGGCCAGCTTCGCCGCAATATTCTGCGTATTGATCATGGCGAATGCAAAGGCCATATCGGAGCGGGCGAGCTCTTCGCATATGGCCTGCTTGGTCTGGAAGCTAGCTCCCATCCCGCCGAATTCTTTTGGCGTCTCAAAAGACAGAAGTCCAACTTTGGCCGCCTGGCGCAAGGTGACAATAGGTTGCAAACGCGCATTCTCCCAATCCTGAGCATAGGGTGCGATATGCGTCAGGCGAAAATCGCGGGCAGCTTCAATAAGATTCGTTGCTGTTGCTCTCACGGCGCGATCCTTGGTATTGGAAGTTTACGGTAAAAAGTGCGTCGAGCGGATACGAGCTTAACCGTATGACCGCCACAGGCGATTAATGTAATAAACCCGCCAGCAGAGAAGGAATACACAGACTAGCCTATAGACTCAAGGAGCTCAACTTTAGATCAGAGATCGCTATGACAATCAGCATACTAGGCCAGCGCACCGATTTTATGCCTCTCCAAGTTAAATAGATTGGACACGGCGGCATAGCCCTTAGAAATTACTGGAATTACTGGAATTACTGGGGCAGATTTATATTCTACTCTATACTCTATGCAAACGCCGACGATATACTACAAATATATAAATCTGAACCCATTCCCACTTTATGCATTATCTGGTAAGCGCCATTATTCAAACACTAAAACTCGAACTCAGCACAGCTGTAGCTGCCAGTCGGCAAGCGCACGACAGTGCCACCCATTCTGAAAATATTGCCGCTAACAAGTATGACACTCTGGCCGTGGAAGCCGCCTATCTCGCCCACGGACAATCCATGCGTATTGCCGAGCTAAAACAATCCATCGCCCTCTACCAGCATTTCCAACGGCCTGACTTTAACACTCGCTCCACTATTCAACTGGGCGCACTCGTCTGTATAGAAGATGACCAAGGACAGCAAAAGCGCCTTCTGATTGGGCCTGCCGCTGGCGGATTGAGTATTAATAGTGAGCAAGGGGCCATACAGGTCATCACCCCTACAGCGCCATTAGGGCAAGCATTGTTGGGTAAACGCGTTGATGATGAGTTGAACTGGCAGATTCATCAGCGCAAAGAGTCTTACAGTGTTATTGCTATCGAGTAAAACACACGGTTTTGCCAGGCAATCGCCCTACTCCAATCAGTGAACGCGCTTTGCCTGGAGATATACATCCGCTATGACTGTTAACACGCGCCTGAGATTGTCTCCCGGACGAAGTTAACTTGTCAGCACCGCCTTAATCATTAGAGAAAGTCCACGTGACCCACAAACACCTAGAAGCCCTATGCGAGTTAACCACCGGGTCTCATACCCGTATCCAGCAAGATTTTAAAACCATTAATCCTGTTGTGGGCGTTAGTCAAAAGATGCGCAACAGTGATATACCTCTAGATGCTATGACCATCGATTGCTTAAAAAGCGGTAAGCGTATTATCATTATTTTGCATGACCAAGAGCCTGAGGTATTACGCTATCAATTTACATTTATAGATAAAGATCCTGCGGAAGAGTTTGAGCAAATGTCTTTTTCTGAACTAAGCGAAGAAACGCTTTACAATTGGATGAAGGATTATTTTTCGTGACAGCTTTACATCAAATGAAATGGCCATCTAGCTATCTGTCTTCCCCGTTAACAGGACTAGCGTGTCCTCATCTAGCCCGCTCTTTGAAAGATAACTAGTACCGCTAGTATGTTTAACTAAAAACCCTTTCTCAGTACCCTTAATCTCATCAATATCACCCCAATGTATAACTTGCTGATGGTGGGTGCTATCTGTAAAAACCCCTTGATCATTAACTCGAACAATTACCTTGCTGCCTGCAGCGCGGCTGAGCATTTGGCGGTTAATCCACCAGCTGCGTTTATAACGAATAGATAATAGCTCGACAACGCCTAAGCAGAGTAAGAATGCGGCGACATAGATCTCGATGTCCATCGCATAAACAACACTAGCCATCATAATAAGGCCTATGGCCTTAACATAGGTTTTAACGCTGGCAGTGGTGTTGGCCGATTCATCGAAGCACTCGCTGAAGTAATCACGATTGAGGAGGTAGTAGCTGCTATGCTCGGTGCTGGGGTCTGCGTCGGTCATATTAGGGCTGCTGATAAAGGCGGGCGATTTTGACAAGTTAAGTTCTGCAATCGATTATATTCAGATCCAAAACTTCAAGCAACTGCCCTGCTCCATTTAATGTGGGCACACTGTTCGACAGTGCCCTCACCTCTTGGTGCTCTTACAAGGTTACCGGCAGATACCCTAGATTGCCCCAGTGGCGCAATCCATTCTAGTGTGTGGTTACCTAAAACGCCTATCATGCATTTCTATCAAAGCGCACTGACCACTAATTCCAGCGGCTCACTCAATAGTCAGCACAAGCTTGCCGCGTACATGACCTTCTTCAGATTTGCGGATGGCCGCAGCAGTTTCGCCCAGTGAGTAGCTGCGCTCAATGACTGGAGTCACCTGGCCATCAGCGATCATGCCGGCTAGCGTGGACAAATCCTCAGCGTTCATTTGTGCCGTCATCGAGATTAATTTCTGGTCGATAAAGGGCTGTAGTAACATCGCCTTGATCGGCCCTGCGAGGGGCCCAACCCAGTCGCCTTTGGCGCCCCCTATTATCACCAGCTTACCGTCAGGCTTAAGGGCACGACGGTTTGCCGACAGCGAATGGTTACCCACATTATCAATAATCAGATCATATTGCTGTCCGCTATCGGTGTAATTCTCATACTTATAATCAAAAACGTGATCGGCGCCGAGTGATTTCACCATCTCCACATTGCGGGTGCTGCAGACGCCAGTAACTTGAGCCCCCA
This sequence comes from Candidatus Azotimanducaceae bacterium, assembly GCA_047629195.1. Classification (GTDB taxonomy): domain Bacteria; phylum Pseudomonadota; class Gammaproteobacteria; order Pseudomonadales; family Azotimanducaceae; genus UBA4582. The sequence continues at coordinate 10,734 of JBLHWY010000140.1, read as the reverse complement.
TAGACTTGGCAATCTGTACAGCGAATGTGCCAACCCCACCTGAAGCGCCATTGATCAGTACCTTCTGGCCTGGTTGTAGTTGCCCTTTGTCACGCAGCGCCTGTAACGCCGTTATTCCGGCAACGGGTACCGAAGCGGCCTGTACTGAGCTGACATTATCGGGAATCTTGGCCACTGAACCGGTGGCACCTCTAGTGAGGTATTGAGCGAAAGCACCGTTGGCGCCACCGTAAACACGATCTCCAACTTCAAACTCGGTTACCTCGTCTCCTAGCGCCTGTACCGTGCCGGCAAAATCGCGACCAAAGCGTGGGTCACTCGGAGCACCAAAACCGGTTAGCAGACGCATGATGTAGGGCGAGCCTCGCATAAAATGCCAGTCCAATGGGTTAACAGAGGCTGCCTCTACTTTGACCAGTATCTCGCGAGGCGCGGCCACGGGCATTTCAACGTCGACTACTTCGAGCACATCGGGGGAGCCATAACAGTAATAGACTACGGCCTTCATCGAGGCCACCCCTGTTGCCAAACTCTGAGACGCAGGACACGGCTCACTGTGGCTCAATTTTAGTACAAAAAATAACAGTGCTGCCGACAAGATTAACAGTGGAATCGTAAGCAGTTTATGGCGAAGTTTCATGGATTTGGCTCTTGGCATAGCGGTCGATTCGTTGCGAAACAGTGTAGTTAATTATAGACTAAAAGGGTTAGATTTGAGATCAAGCGTTGGCAGGGTGAGATACTCCGAGAAAGCTTGCTGTAATAGTACAGATTCTGCCAAGTTAAGTCTTTGAGATGTGGGCGATCCAGCTATTAGCCGCGAAGAATTCGATGCCTTGGAGTTGCCGCCAAATTTGATGCACCAGAGGCGGATTTTCAATATCCGAGTGGCTCAGGTCCGAGCGATAGCAGAGCCAGACTGCTAGTCTGATCATATCAGGCGGAAATCGGGCAATTTTGTATGTATTCATAGGCTAATTTCATGAAATAGGACCAGTTTATTTGTCAGTGCCCTTTTACCTGCCCTATACTCAAATCATGAGTGAAGTTCACGAGACAGCATTGGATGTTGGAACGAGTGAGGATTATATCAAAATTCTCATTATCGACGATGAGCCAGAAATTCTTGAAGAAATATCGGAAAAATTGGAATTTCACGGATTTAGTTGTCTAACCGCAATAGATTCCGCGTCTGGGTTGGAGCTGATTCATTCACAACCATCGATTTCTGTCGTTCTAACCGACATTCGAATGCCGGGTATAAATGGCCTCGAGATGTGTAAAATAATTGGAGATGAAATTTCAGAAAAACGAGACCTCGTATTTCTGGTCATGACAGGTCACGCTGGATTGAGTGAAGCTGTCGAAGCTTTGAAAGTAGGCGCGTTAGACTTTTTAACCAAGCCGCTGTCTCCAGATCTTCTTGTTCATGCAGTAAAACGAGCAGTTCAGCATATCAAAGCACGAAGATTGGAACGTGATTTCAATAAAAATTTGACGGCTATGCTTGAGGTAATGACCGATGATCTTCGACAAAAAGCCTATGAACTTGAAAAATCTAACACGGCACTAACAATTTCTAATCAAGTGAAAGACGAATTTTTGAGCATGATCAGTCATGAACTGCGCACGCCTTTGATTGAAATTGTCGGACTTTCTGAACTTGTTAAGTTGAGAATCGACGACTCGCAGCAAAAAAAGTTTATCGAAAAAATCGAAGATGCCGGTTGGCGATTGACGGATATGGTTGACTCCATGATCGACATGGTCGCTGTGGAAACCAAAACCCTTGAGTTAAAAATCGCCAATGTGGAGATCTTGGAAATCATTGAGCAAGCTGTTTCCGCTTATACAGGCAAAGCTAAGCAAGCAGGAATTACAATCGATACACACAATATCTCACCCCTTAGCTTCAAATTGGACCCTATCAGAATATCACAGGCTATCGGCCGTCTTGTCGATAATGCAATCAACTTTTCTCAAGCTGGAGGTATGATTTATGTATCCGGCCAGCACACTGACGATGGCCTCACGATCTCGATTCAGGATGATGGTGACGGGATGTCACAACCAGATATTGAAAAAGCCCTCAAGCCTTTGCGTCAGGTAGATGGATCACTAACCAGAGAGCCTGGAGGGATTGGTATGGGGTTGTCTCTCGCAAAAATGTTTGCAGAATTACATGGTGGGTCACTGCATGTCAGCAGCAAGTTGGGGTATGGAACTACCGTCGAGCTAATGATTCCGGTACCAAAGGACTGATTAGATAGGTTTGATTTTCGTTTCCGAGAATTTGTTGTGACTGAAGTTGTTATTTTCTAGATCCAAGCAGTGCACGCGTCCTCGCGTCCCGATAATACTGAGCGCAGACCTTTTCACTATCCCAGTTAGGCAGATTGGACACAGCGGCATGAGCACCCGGAACTGTTGAGCCTGCTGAAATGTTTCAACAACTTCAAAAAACCGAAAGTACTTCGCAGGGCAAGCTCTCCTCATCTAAAGCCCGCCAGAGGTGATAATGTTTACGAAAACTTCGTCTAGGGAGAAGGTTTCACCATAGCCCTTTTATCTGTTCTATACTTGCATCAGTAGTAATCTTTGATGTGGAAGCGCGCTCACATTGACAACCCCACTACAATAGGGCCGACTAGATATGTTTAATTTGGGATCCCGGAAATTTGTGGTAACTGGAGCGGCTATTTTCATGATCGATTTTATGATCATGACGATATTGCCCTTAGAAGAGTTGCTCATGCATTTCACCGCATACAACATTGTTTTTTCTGCCGCGCTTATCCAAACATTGTTATGCATGCCACTGATTTTATATGCCAATTCGAAACACCGATCTCCACCTTCGGGTGTCGATGCCGACAGTCAGGATATTACAGGACAGAATAGAATCCAGCGTGCCTTGGCAGAAATTGAAGAGAAAGATAAGCGCATAGATGCGTTAGTCCTCGCCAGCAAAAAACTTGCCTTTCAAACTAGGATTGAAGCTCATCGCTCTGAGGTCGAAAGTGTAGCGCAGGATTTCTCTCAAATCATTGATAAAGAAAAACAAGCAGATGCATTAATCATTGCCAACAAAGAACTTGTCTTTCAAAATGAAGAGAAAGATAAGCGCGCAGATGAATTAGTCCTTGCCAACAAAGAGCTCGCTTTTCAGAAGGATGAGAAGAATAAGCGCGCGGATGAACTGATCCTTGCTAACAAAGAAAAAGAAAAAAAAGCAAATGCATTAATCATTGCCAACGAAGAACTTGTCTTCCAAAACGAAGAGAAAGAAAAGCGCGCGAATGAATTGGTCCTTGCTAACAAAGAAAAAGAAAAACAAGAAAATGCATTAATCATTGCCAAAAAAGAACTTGCTTTTCAAGCCGAGCTTAGAGATCACCGCTCAGAGGTCGAAAGTGTAGCGAAGGATTTGGCCCTACTCATTGATACAGCGAATGCGCCGATCTTTGGCATTGATGAACAAGGGCTGGTCAATGAGTGGAACCTGCAGGCCGAAGAGATCACAGGCTTTACTAAAAATGAGGTAATAGGACGTGACCTTGTAGCCTATTTTATCACCGATGATTTTAAAGTTTCAGTAGGCGATGTTCTGGAGAGAGCGCTTCACGGCGAAGAAACGGCAAACTATGAATTCCCGTTGTTCACTAAAGCAGGAGATCAGGTTGACGTTCTGCTGAATTCGACAACTCGGCGAAATGCCTCCGGCCGAATTATAGGTGTGATTGGCGTAGGTCAGGATATTACCGAACTGAAAAAAACTCAGGCTCAAGTGATTCAATCTTCAAAACTGGCGTCACTTGGGGAAATGGCTACATCGGTTGCGCATGAGCTAAATCAGCCCCTAAATACGATCCGTATGGCAGCCAGTAATATTACCGACAGAATTGAGCTCAACACAGTTACTACAGAGTATCTTAGTAGAAAACTACAACGGATAGATGAGCAGGCTGTGCGGGCTTCGAAGATCATCAATCATATGCGAATGTTTGGGCGCAAGGCGGATGAAAAATCAATTAATTTTGACCCTTGGGTGGCAGTGAAGAGTGTAATGGATTTAATCGGAGAGCAATTAAGACTGGAAAGCATCGAAGTAACGGCGATCTGCGACCATGAGTGCCCTGTGATTTTCGGCCATCAAATTCAGCTTGAGCAGGTATTCGTTAACATTATTGGTAATGCACGAGATGCCATCCTGGAACATGGCGAAAAAACTGGGCAAAAGATAACCATCACCGGTACACCCATTGATGATAAAAAATTTGAAATATCAATCACTGATACGGGTATAGGCATTCCAAAAGGTTTGCTCCCTCGTATTTTTGAGCCCTTCATTACGAGCAAGCCGATGGGCAAAGGAACTGGGCTTGGGTTGTCGGTATCCTACGGTATCATCTCTGACATGAATGGAACTATTACAGCAGAGAATATTGAAGACGGGTCGCGGTTTAATATTATTCTTCCACTGGTATTAATGTAATGAACCACGCCCACCCTAGCTGCTAGCGCGGCAGGGACCTTCAGGGTACTGGCAACTTAACTTTCGCTGACCGCGAAATACCCGACATTGAAGTCGGGCTACCGCCCTACTCCATTCAATGAACGCACTTACTCAGAGATCATAATAATGCTGGGCACCGACTTTATGCCTGCCTAAGTTAAACAGATTTGAGACCGCCGCATGAGCAACACCATAACTGCGCAGCTTATCCGTCACGATCTTCACGAATAGTTTCGTAGCTGACTTCAAGACCTCGCTCGGTCAGCAGATCTTCGACATCCCGGTGGCTTAGGCTGAAACGATAGCGCCGCCAGGCGGCGTAAGAAATGATTCGGGGGCCGCCTAGGGGTGGGAACCTATGATGCTTATAAGTATTAATCACTGATTCTAGAAGTTTACTTGTCAGTATGAACTGCGGCTCTCAATTCGATGAGGTTGGCGAGATGGGGACTCTGGTAGGGCTCGATTTCTTCGCTCTGTCGAATCTCGTCAACGCTGAGGTTCCATCGTGATTCCCAGTCTATGCCGATCATTGGCGGCGTCTGACGCCCGTGCGCCCATCCGGCGAGGACGGAATCCATCATTATCGGAAAGCCGACTGCCGGGTTCAAAGCAGCAATGCCTGTCATCACGGCCATTAGACTGCCCGAGTAGCTGTGTCCGAACTGCGCGAGCTGAAAAGCGCCGATCGAAAATTCGTGCAGGATCGTCGTCTCATAACCCGCGACGAGATGCCAGAGATCATGGGTTTGTAGATTACGCGTATTGAGATAATCAAGAGGCGAGGGCAGCTCCGACAAGCCGAGGCTCCCACCATCAAGCACCTCGAGGTCGAATCCATTGTCGACGATGAGGTCATGATATTGTCTGCCAATTGACCCGGGCGGACAAGCAGACAGCACCGCAAGGCTAAAGCCCGGCGGCGTCGAGCGCTCTGCGATCTCTCGAACCCCTGGATACTGCAACGAGGAAAGTGCAAGTCGGTCCTGGAAGGATTCGTTTTGCAGTTTGCCCAGTCCGGCTGTGCGTTCGGTGATTGAAGCTGCATCGAGACTACCGGCGACGCCATCCTCGACGATAGACCAGTAGGCATCGAGGAGCCCATCCGGGATAGATTCAGGTGGTAGATCGAGGCTCGCGATGGGTGCAGCATCGATCGTGTCTTCCAGCCATCGGCCGGCAAACGTGTCGAAGACCTCGCCGACGCGATCGGGTGCGAGAAATCCGACATGTGCAAGCAGAGCGGCGACGCGCACCCGAACCTCCGCTCCGACCGTGAACCCACCGGCCTTGGCTTCCTCCGCTAGTCGATCGACTTCGTTCAGGTCCGGCAAGTCGCCAACTCGTGACCAGAATAATTCCCTGAGACCTTCATCACTCATGCACATACTCCCTTTTCGAGAAAATACCATACCGTTATCGGTGGTATTTGTATGTATTGATCACCAGATTATCTCATTTCCGGCGTTTAGCTTGTCTGCGCTTTTATTTGTATTCATGGGTCGATTCAAGCAAAAACCCACTTAGGCACATTCCTGATCCGACCAGCAGGATGTTTATTATGTCAATTTTGGCATTTATGTGGAGTGATACTTTCGCAATTTATCTGGGCAGCATATTATACTTTGACTTAAGTGTAGCGGCGCATATTATATTAATCTTGATATTTTTCTTTACTGTAGCAGTTTTTTATAAGGCAGAGAGAAATCACAGCTCATGGTTGCTGAAGTTGCGCAGAAATCAGCAATAGAAATTTATGCAAAGCAATGTATTGAGTTTTTTTTAGTCAACTTTAAAAGGGGTGATTATGTCTTTTACTACAGATGAAGAGAGTAGAATCATTGAAATGGCATGGGAAGACAGAACCCCTTTCGAAGCAATATTTCATCAGTTTGGTCTTAAAGAGCCACAAGTAATATCACTAATGAAACAAAGCTTGCGCTCTCAAAGCTATAAGCTTTGGCGTAGGCGGGTGAACGGTCGAGTCACTAAACATTTGAAAATTAGAAATCCAGAAATTAGTAGAGGTTACTGCCCAACACAGTATAAACAGCGTTAAATTTTCGGCCCTTATGTCGATATGACTTAGATCATATTTTCACTTCTATTTAATATCTATAAGCTTTCTAGGGGTTTTAAAAAACTAACGTCTTGAGATCAAAGAAACCTAGCTCCTGGTATCAAGCTACCCCACTCTGCAAATTAATATTTTGAAAAAACGGCACTGGCAAGCTACGTTTTTGAGTTCAGAGATAATCTATTCCCGAGCCTCAAACAACCGCCCTACTCCAATCTGTGAACGCACTTATCCTGAGGTTCCGATAATGCTGAGCACCGACTTTGTGTCTACCCAAGTTAAACAGATTTGAACCAGCTACAGGGGCACCCAAAAGCTCGATTTCCTCGATATTGTCACAAAAACTTACACAACTGCTTTTTATAAACTCACCAATCATTGTAAGTCATTGTTTTATAGGGGCTGGCATTAATCTTGCATTACACTGGGGAGCGGAAAAACCATTAAATATCATTTATTTAATTCAAACTAGGAAGGCTTTATGATAGTTCAACGTGCTCTACTTTTTGTAGCTTTGAATATCCCATTTGCAGCCAACGCGGCGCTAATTGATTTTGAAGTTGATTTCAGTGCATTACATTACTCTATAAACACAAATTCACCCGCTGGTGTTATTAGCGGCCCCGGGCCTTTTCCAGCATTTGACTTTACAGGGACATTCCAACTTGATTCGTCATTACTTGCAATTGATGGGAGCTACGATGTAAGTTCTGCTTACTCGCCGGCATTTTCTGCTAATGGGGCGGTAACATCAACAATCTTGGCCACCGTTTCCAGTGGTGCAGTAACTGACCTATCTATTGACTACAACCAAACTGTTATCGTGCAAACTTTCGCAGACATTGGGGGTTACAATACCGTTGTTTCAACAACAACTTCTCATGACAACTTTGATTCAAATGCAGGCATATGGACTAGTGTGCAGAGTGGTTCATATTCCGGTTTATTCTCGAACATAGGAGGCGCAACGACGACGACGAGTGGAACATTTGCAATCAATCAATTAACAGCAGTTCCTTTACCTGCCGCAGCCTGGCTATTCGGCTCAGCTCTGCTCGGTCTGGGGGCTATGAAACGCAAGAGAGCCTAACGTCTATTGAGATACGCTGAGGCCCCACATGACTGGGGCTTTTTTTCGTCCCAAATCCGAGAACCCGACTGGCCGCAGTTAGCCGTAATTTCAACCGGTCGACGCAACACACTGGTTAAACGATTCTGTCGCAAAGCTGACAGTCTCAGTGAGCTGACTTATACTCATTTATCAAGAATCCCCATTATCGGATGAAAAATGAATAGATGAGGGCGGCGTTTGCCAGCACCCGAAGGAAAGGCAAACGTCCTCCCGCCCAACTGCGGGATTAGAACGGCATGCTAAACTTTAGCAGTCCCGCGTTCAACTCAAGGTCATCCGACGTTTCATAACGATACTGGAACTGCAGGATCATCCTGTTAGAGAACAACAGATCAATACCTGCGGTGCCCATTATCGCATCCTGCCCTATACCAACGTCCATAGAGATCGGGTTAACTGCTGCGTCTACCGCTGTAAGGCCGGCATGCACTTCGGTGTAGTCATTCCCCAAGTAATGCTGAACACCAACACGTGCATAGAGGCGAGCACGAGTATCATTCTCAAACATGTGTTCAATACCCGTTTCAACAGCAGGACGTACCCATGTAAACGTCTCACTGGAATCTTCGAGCATCAGGTTAAGCACATCAGCGCCTCTCTCTGTCGCTTCATCGGCATCAATGCGAGTAACACCCAGTGCCACCCCGGGGCGCACATAGCCCATGCCGAATTCAAAGTCGTAACTACCTGCCAACAGCAGTCCCAGTGAATTTGAATCTCGATCAACTTTGGCAGTAAACGACTCTACTAGCTGCCCGTTACGTATAGTTTCCGTTTCGTTGGTGGCGTAGCTCAGCACAGCTGCGAACTTCCATGCATTGGGTTGATACTTCAGCGAAATACCGGCCTGCGTTGTCGTGCCGTCAGAGGACCAGGCGCCGCTGTTACCGTCACCCGATATATCTTCACGAGAAGCCCCAATACCGGCAAACCAATGCTCTGCGAAGGCGACCTGTGCGCCCATGGCGTACACATCGGTATCGAACGTTGAAGTACCAAACTCATCGTCTTCAAGACTCTCCAAGCCAGCATACACCCAGGCGCACTTGCCTTCGCTGCTAAAGCGAAAGTCACCACCGGCTTGCTTGCAGCTAAGCATGCGATTGGCAAACGTCTGGCTGGACTTAACCAGCTGCATAACCTGTTCACCGTAGAACTGCGGCGTCATCGATCGCAAACTGCTGGCATACAGGTCGGGGTCGCCCTGATAGAGCAGTGTTGCAATCACCTCACTGAGCCCTTCAGCACTTCCCGTATTCTGAACGTTGTTGAGGTAATCACCAACAGCTTCAAGATTGGAGCTCAACCAATTCGGCGCGAAATCTACCGCGTAGTTAAGCGCCGCGGCAATACCCGATGAGTAGTCTATAGCGTAGTTAATCACCACTGACGAATCGGTAATCAGTTCTAAGCCTGCATCTTCAACACCTGCTTCACCACCAAACAGCACTTTGGAGAATTCTCCCGCGGGAACTAACTCAGGATTCAGCATCGTCAGGTAAACCAAGCCATCTAGCTTGGCTGTTTCCGTTGCAAGAATCTGGTCGATGGTATCAGTAGCAAAGTCGAGTTCAACATAAGTTGCCCCCAATGCTGTTTGCTCAAAGCTGCCCTCCAGCGTTGTGCTTTGAGCAAAATTACTATCGCCAAGCACAATGACTCCGCGGTTAATCATCAAGCCGTCATTGCCAGCGACCAGTGCTGGGCCCGCAACGAAGATAGCGTTCTGGGTATTAACAAAACGGTTAGTGCCCGTACCGAGATCAAACTGTCCCGTCATTACACCCGAGTTCTCAACTCTATCGTTACCTGTTGTTGCGACTACAATATTACCCGCAATACCATCATCCGTTTGGCTTTGGCCGCGCAACATCAGTTGGTTATTCAAGCCACCTTCAATTTGCACACCAACGCCATCACTCCCTGCGTAGAGCAATTGGCCGACCTGATTCGCAATAGTGATATCACCGACGCTACCCTCGCTGGAGCTCTGCGCCGTAATAGCCGTAGAACGCTCTCCCATTGCTGCTACATCGCCATTCAGATCCATCTGAATATCACCAGAGCCTACTCCACCAACGCTTCGTGCGACAACGAGAGAGGAATCATCACCCGTAGAGACAAGATTGGCAGGTGCTTCAAGTAACAAATCGCCCGAGCTGCCAGCGCTGGATGAGGTTAAAACGACACCTCGACTACTTTGCCCTGCGATAGTCAGACTGCTACCCAAACGCACCGTCACATCGCCTGCTATATCGCTGTTAAGCGCGCCTGATGAAGTAGACGCCGCTTGCACCCTCCGCTTACTAGCACCAACACTCATCGCCGAGTTATCAGTAGTACTTGAGGACAGTTCTATCAAAGTTAGCTTACTGCCTTCACCCTCTGCTGCGCCGGCAAGCACGAAAGAGACATCGCCGGAAGATTCACCACCTTCGGAGCTTAATGTGACACCCCGGGCTGAGTCCCCATAGGCTGACAACGTTGCGTCAATTAAAAGATCTACAATCCCAGCGCTGCCTGCCGCACGACTCTGCAAGTCTATGGCGACACTACTGCTACCTTCTGTAAACACACCGTCATCTATGTTGACCGAGATGTCCCCTGATTCCAGATCGCTTTCACTAACAGCTTTGAGTCCTGCAACGTCTTCACCCTGAGCGAACAAACTACCGCCAACAGCCAACGTAATATGTCCCCCAACCTTGTCGCCATTGGTGACAATATCCACGCCGGTAGCGCCATTGCCTTCGGTAATTGCATCGGCGGTAATCACAAGTGCGACATCACTGGACCGCCCCGCGCTCCGTGCGTTAACAATCAGACCTTGAGTGCCTGCGCCTTTGGTGAATAAGGTGCTGCCAATAGCTGTGTTAATAGAACCGGAGCTTGTGTCGCTGTCGGTTGACAGGCGCAAGCCTGTTGCTAAGTCGGCATCGGTAAGCAGTGGGCCTGCAATGTCAACCACAATACCTGCACTGGTTTGCTTTGAATCGGTGGAGATGCCAA
>JBLHWY010000139.1:0-17072 GCA_047629195.1 Candidatus Azotimanducaceae bacterium | reverse complement strand
ATCGGTTGTCTCAAACGCTGTTTCTGCTGTCTCTTGTCTCCAGCCCAACAGTTTCTCATCGTCTTTGGCCCAATCAGCCATCATGCCTGTCGAGAAAGCGCCGCTCATGATGTCGTCCATGTGCTTCTGATAAAGCGGACGCATAATGTCTTTCATTTCATCAGCGAGCTCAAAGGCTTTGATTTTCGCCGGATTAGATAGACGGTCCATCATAGTGGTGACGCCGCCGTGCTTAAGCGCTTCAGTGACTGTTTCCCAACCGTATTGAATAAGTTTCGCGGCATAGCCTGCATCCAAGCCCTTCTCAATCATCTTGTCGAAGCAAAGCAGAGAGCCGGTTTGTAACATACCGCAGAGAATGGTCTGTTCGCCCATTAAGTCTGATTTTACTTCAGCGATGAAAGAAGACATCAATACACCTGCCTTATGGCCTCCGGTACCGGCGGCATAAGCTTTCGCCATCGCCAGCCCTTCGCCTCTAGGGTCGTTATTTTCATGCACAGCGATCAGTGTAGGTACACCAAAGCCGCGCTTATATTCTTCACGTACTTCCGTACCAGGACATTTTGGCGCGACCATAATGACAGTAATGTCATCGCGCACTTTCATTCCTTCTTCAACGATATTGAAACCGTGGGAGTAGGCAAGACAGGAGTTCTGCTTCATCAGCGGTACAACATCGTTAACGACGGCGGTATGTTGTTTGTCTGGCGTTAAATTAAGTACAAGATCTGCCGTGGGTATCAATTCTTCATAGGTGCCGACGGTAAAGCCGTTTTCGGTCGCGTTTTTCCAGGATTGTCGCTGTTCCTTAATGGCGGAAGCGCGCAAGGTATAGGACACGTCCAGGCCACTATCACGAAGATTCAGGCCCTGATTGAGACCCTGAGCACCACAGCCAATAACGACCAGCTTCTTGCCGCGTAGATAGTCGACGCCATCTTCAAATTCTGTGGCATTCATAAATTCGCATTTACCCAGTTGGGCAAGCTGTTCACGCAAAGAAAGCGTATTAAAATAGTTCGTCATTGGTTGTTCCAAACACTGAAATCGGGAGCGCTACTTTAGTGGAAATGGGCTGCCGGGTAAATTGTGATTCACCTCTGAAGTGTTGAATTTGCAGAAATTCTCATAAAAAGTACCCACAACCGCCTAAGATACCCGCCGTACTCCCTCATTTGATCAAAAAAAAGGGTGGCGCTGAGTTGTCATTGATCCTGCAACTGCTCGCAAAAAAGAACCGCAACTGGCTGCCTAACTCGGGTCGAAAGCGGCCCGGAGTGCTTGAAACTCTTCAATCACAGGTGACGATTTAATCACATCAGCAACCCCACGATAGAATTCCGTACCGTCAAGTCCGGTACTCTGTTGGTAAATCGCCGTCTGCATCACAAGCTCTAGCCGATCTACCTCCTTCACAAATCGTGCTTCAGGCGTAGCCTGAGACTCATAGTCATGCCAGGCGGCAAGCAAATCTTGCCCTGCGGCCAATTTACCCAGTATTTGCTCGACGGCAACTTGTTCCATTTTTACTTTATCAACCTTAGGTACCCCATCATGCGGTGTCACATCGCCGGCGTAGACCTCACCAAGATCGTGGATTAGCGCAAACCTGATGACTTTCAGGGCATCTAACTCAGGCCTTTGCGGCAGTAGGAGCATGCTAAGCATGGCAACACCAAACGAATGCTCCGCAACTGATTCGCATATATTTTCGCTGATTTCACGCTTGAGCCAGCCCTGACGGAACATGTTTTTGAGGTGGGCTATTTCAAAATAAGCTTGTGTGATTGCAGACAGGCCCGTGCCCGCTAGAGAATCAACGGGGTTATCTGCTTTGGTGATCATGTCTGGGCCGCTTACTTTCAGTCCTTCTATTGCCGAGGCGTATTTCGCGGACCCGTACTTTTCTGAGCTGTCATTTTCCAAACTGTGCACTTCCATTGATGTCTCACGGTAACTAAGAGACATAATAACACCTGCCAGACATTCATAGTGTAAGCGTTAGCTAAGATCAATTCATTCAATTGAAAGAAACGCTGGCAAAACATTTGCCAGCGCAAATTGCAGATGGGTTAGTCTATGGTTATCAGAGGATTCGACATAACGATGTAGGAGGAATACATGGCGCGAGAGGCAGGTAGTTTGCAGGGTCGTGTTGCGGTAGTCACGGGTGGCGCTGCTGGTATTGGTGCTGCGACAGTGCGTAAATTTGTGACCGAGGGTGCAAACGTCGTGATTGGCGATATGAATGTAGAAGCTGGCAAAGCACTTGTTGCTGAGTTTACTGATCGAGGTCTAGGGCACCACGTCAGGTTTCAACCTGTCGATGTGTCTGAAGAAACACAAGTAATTGAGTTGATGAACGTCGCTTTAACAGATTTCGGTGGCATCGATATTGTGTTCAACAATGCAGGCATCGGCGGCGCGATCGGTCCGCTTCTAGAGCTTGAAGTTGCGCACTGGGACCAGACATTTGCGGTAATGACTCGCGGGGTTTTTCTGGGTATCAAACATGGTGGGCGAGCCATGCAAAAGTCGGGTAAAGGCGGCTCGATCATTAATACAGCCTCAATCGCTGCACTCAGCGGATCCGGTGGCCCTCTTGCCTATTCTGCGACAAAAGCCGCCGTCGTCAACATCACGATGAACGCTGCGACTGAGCTTGCCCACCTGAATATTCGAGTGAACGCTGTGTGCCCTGGCATCATTTTTACAGATTTAATGCACCGGGGACGCGCTGAAGAAGCTGCCCAGACCATTGAGAAGATTCAGCCACTTCCGATCAGGGGTGACCCTGAGCATATTGCCTCGATGGTTCGATTTCTCGCCAGCGATGAAAGTGCTTTTGTGACGGGTACGACTCAGGTGGTTGACGGCGGGTATCTCGCTCAGGGTTCGCTAGGCGTTCACCCGCTCCCTGGTGTTACGAAGCGTCCGCATTACAGCGGCATGAATTATGGTACCACCGGTAAAGAAAATGAGATTAGGTACCTTGAACCTAAGATGGCACCCAAGATGGAGCCAAAGCCAGAAGCATAACCAAAAAATGGCCTACAACGCGACTAGCACCTCTCGAATAGCTCAAGAGAGGAAAACCGATGAGCGCACTCTGAGGTTGCGCGTGCAAAAATCAAGCAGACTATTCCTATGGGACGCTATGGTAAACCTGGAGAAATAGCCGGAGCAGCCGCTTTTTTACTCAGTGAAGACGCTGGTTTTGTCACAGGAATTCTCATGCCAGTCGATGGCGGGCAGTCCCTAGAGTAAATTAAAAAATAGAGAATTAAATGGAACATTACGAAGTAGTCGTTTTAGGTGCGGGTTTGTCAGGAGTGTGTGCGGCGATAAAATTGAAAGAAGCCGGCGTTAATAACATACGCGTTTTTGAGAAAGCGGGTGACGTTGGTGGCACCTGGCGCGACAATCGTTACCCGGGCGTGGCATGTGATGTGCCTTCTCATCTTTATTCTTACTCCTTTGCACCCAACCCAGATTGGTCGAGGTGGTATGCACCGGGTCCAGAAATATGGGACTACGTTCGCCGATGCGCAATGGACGCAGCGGTATACGATCAGATTACTTTCAACACGACCATCGTGTCGGCAGTTTGGGACAAAAACCGCTGGCTAATTCAAGATTCGCATGGTTCGACTTTCACTACAAAATCCATTATCTCAGCGCTTGGTGGTTTGCACACGCCTAATGTGCCAAATTTTCCAGGCCAAGCGGTTTTCGAAGGTGTCACGTTTCACACAACAGATTGGCCAGATGATGTGGATCTCACTGGCAAGCGTGTCGCCATAGTAGGTACCGGCGCGACAGCTGTTCAGATTGTGCCTGAAATAGCAGACGATGTTGCTGAACTCATCGTGTTTCAACGTCACCCAGTTTGGGTTGGTGCAAAAAAAGACCCTGAATACACGGCAGCAGAGCGGGAAGAATTCCGAAGTAATCCAGCTGCGCTGATGAAAATTCGCGAGGATCTTTATGAATCCTGGGAAAAGACTAGTATCGAGCTTCATCACGCCGGCACACATGTAAACACGACTGCTGAAATGCGAGCGCGCGAACAGATAAAGCGAAGTGTTTCAGATCTTGAAGTTGTGAAGGCGCTGACGCCTGATCACAACTTCACCTGCAAGCGCCCGACAATATCAAGCCGATATTACCAAACCTTTGACAAAGAGAATGTCACACTTGTCACTGGCGCGGTTGAATCTTTGACACAATCGGGGGTGGTCTCAGCTGGTCAACACTATGGTGTCAATGTGGTTATTTTCGCGACTGGTTTTAAAGCATTTAATATCACAAACGAGATTGATTTAACCGGTGCCGGTGGACTGACCTTAGCGGACGCGTGGCAGGACCAAGTGACGTCCTATAAGTCAGTGATGGTCCATGGCTTTCCAAACCTGTTTATGATGATGGGGCCCAATGGTACCGGCCTACAATCCGCCCTGCAGTGTATTGAGCCGCAAGCAGATTATGCGGTGCGTGCAGTCGAGCAAATGCGCCTTGATGGAATTCAGGCCCTTAACCCGAAGCAAGAATTCGTCGATGCATTTACTCAGAATGTTCAGGACAGATTCAAGCAAACGACCCATAGCAAAGGTTGTACATCTTGGTGGTCCGATAAGACAGGTTTTAATCACAGCCTGTGGCCGGGCTCAAGTATCGATTATCGCTCGCTGCTGGCTGATATCAATTTGGATGAATTTGATGTCATGCAAACCTAGTCATGTAAACTCAGTATTGCAAGCCCAGTCTTGCTAATTCAGTGGTAGAACTGGACAAACCACCAGCAAAAGAGCTAGCGCTAGAATCTTTGAACAAGCTTGGACAAGAGACGTTAGCAAGATACCCATACCAACATTACGTCGCGTTTTTTAGACGAATCCCAATCAATATTATGGCTTAACTGATGACTGCAAAAGCCGCGCCATCAATCGCATGAGGAACGGAGCGTTTCGGTGTTTAGCCGAGCTGCAGCGAGTGTTTGGCCATTTATGATTATGTCTCAGGGCATGTTGTTAGGTAATGTGGCCAATGCAGCTGCCAGACTAGGGAAACCTTGAAAAAGATGCCCTATTCTGCCCAGACATCTTGAACTTGCACCTTGAACTTGCACCTTGAACTTGCACCTTGAACTTCAATGCTGAAAAGAAGATCAGCTAATTTTATCTGAGGCACACTATGAGCGAAGCACTAAAACAACCAGCAACACCCGATCCCTATGCCATCCCGCTGGATCAGTTCGACATGATTCGCCCAGATATATTTCATCACGATAATCACGTTGGTTTCTTCGAACGTTTGCGCAAAGAAGATCCAGTTCATCTTCAAGAGCATGAAATCGAAGGCAAGTTCTGGAATGTCACCGGTTACAAAGACATTATGTTTGTGGATACAAATCCTGATATTTTTTCTTCGGAAGGATCAATCACTGTTGCGGATCAGGACGAAGATTTCACGCTGCCTATGTTTATCGCCATGGACCGTCCCAAACATGACCACCAAAGAAAAGAGGTCAGCGGCGTCGTCCAGCCGACAAATCTTGCCAAGATGGAATCAACCATCCGAGAACGAGTTCAGAACATTCTTGACTCGCTGCCTTTAGACGAAGAATTCGATTGGGTCGATAAGGTCTCTATTGAGCTCACAACGCAGATGCTGGCAACTTTATTTGATTTCCCGTTCGAAGATCGACGAAAACTAACGCGTTGGTCCGACGTTGCAACCGCTGATGAGAACTCTGGCATCATCGGCAGCGAAGACGAAAGACGAGCAGAACTGTATGAATGTCTGGAGTACTTCACCAAACTCTGGAATGAACGTGTCAAAGACGAAGTCCCGGGCACTGACCTGATATCAATGCTTGCACACGGAGAATCGACCAAGAATATGGATCCAATGGAATATCTTGGCAACCTTATTCTTCTAATTGTTGGTGGCAATGACACAACGCGTAACTCGATTACAGGTGGCGTTAAATTCTTAAACGATAGCCCTGCTGAATACGACAAGCTGCGCGCTGACCCAACACTCATTCCAAATATGATCGCGGAGATAATCCGTTATCAAACACCTCTTGCATATATGAGAAGAACTGCGACGCAGGACACCCTGCTTGGAGGCAAAAAAATCGCAGCTGGCGACAAACTGTTGATGTGGTATGTGTCTGGCAACCGTGACAGTAGCGTCATTGATCAGGCCGATGATTTTCTCATCGATAGACCCAAGGCCAGACAGCATTTGTCTTTCGGTTTTGGCATACATCGCTGCATGGGTAATCGTCTTGCTGAAATGCAATTGAAGATTCTCTGGGAAGAAATCATGGTTCGTTTTGAGAAAATCGAGGTTGTCGGGCCAGAAGAAATGGTCAACTCTTCCTTCGTTAAAGGTTATGCGCATTTACCCGTAAAACTTCACGCGAAAAAGTCGTCGCAATAGCAGACAAGCTAGATTAAAAAACCGTCGCTTTGGTACTGAATGAATACCTAAACGGCGGTTTTTTTTGTCCATCAAAATCAATTAACTTATCCCACAATCCTTGCTGGGGTTGGTGTAGACTCATTCGCTAGTTTAATTCGCGGAGGTAAATTTGCCAAAGAAAAGAAATATTCTGTTTATCACAACTGACCAAATGCGGTTCGATGCACTGGGTTGCAACGGGGGTAAATTTGCAAAAACACCTGTTATTGATAAATTGGCAAAAACCGGCATCAACTACCAACGCGCGCACAATCAAAATGTGGTCTGCATGCCCGCGCGAGCAACCATGATGACCGGTCAACACGTCGCGAGTCATGGCGTGTGGATGAATGGCGTATCGCTCCCCGAAGATACGCCGACCATTGCACATTGGTTACAGGATCATGGATATCGCACTGCATTACTTGGCAAGGCTCACTTTGAGCCCTGGCTTGGCCGCCCTGAAGACTTCTTCGAAAACCGCATGGCACTGGAAAATAATACGGGGCCACATCGCGGCTTCGAGCGAATGGAACTAGCGAATCATTTCTTCGAAGGACACAGCCATTACGATCGATGGATGGAGTCTGAACATAAATCAGAGAAATCGAAGTTCTATCCAATGGTAACCGACAAAGGACAAAATACTATTGGTGCCGGCGACACGCAGGCGCCACAGGTTTGGCCGACAGATATACCCCGTGACATCTACCATACTGATTGGGTAGCAGAACGGACGCTAAACTGGCTTGAAGAGCAAAAAGAAGACGAACCCTGGTTTTGCTGGATGAGCTTTCCCGATCCACATCATCCCTGGGATCCACCCGCATCAGAACTTTCACGTATAAATTGGCGCGATTTACCGTTGCCTTCATTATTCACAGACGACAGAGATGAAATGAGTGCTTTGCTGGCCACCAAGCCGAAACACTGGCAGGGATATTATGAAGGCACGCTATGGACTAACCTTGAAGCACCACGACATTTTGTGCCGAGAGAAATGACCGCAGATCAAGTACGTGAAATCAATGCCATGACACATATTGAAAACGAACTCATCGATGAAGCTTGCGGACGGGTTATCAGTTGGCTTGAAAGGAAGGGATGGGATCAGAACACAGATATTATCTTCACAACAGACCACGGTGAATTTCAGGGCGATTTTGGCCTGCTCTTTAAAGGACCGTATCATGTTGATGCCTTGATGAGACTTCCCTTCATATGGCGACCTGCGCCTAATGAAAACGCGAACCCAGACACTGTGACGCTACCCATTGGACATGTCGATCTCGCGAGTACTTTTTGTGAGATTGCAGGCATTCCAGAACCAGAGTGGACCGAGGGTTTGCCACTGCCTAGATCAGATGCTCACGCTGAGCAACAGGACCGAGAATTTGTCCTGACCGAATGGGACTCTGAACATGGTCCAGTCGATATGCACCTGAAGAGTGTCTATCACAAGTCCGGTTGGCTATGTACCCGTTACGAAGCTGGTGCTATATACGATGGTAGTGAAGGTGAGTTATATAACATGAACGATGACCCCGAGCAGCGAGTCAACCTTTGGGGCAATCCTCAGTTTGCTGAGAAACAAAAGTCTTTGCTTAAACTGATTAATGAGAGCTTTCCTAAACCTCGAGAGCCTAGATTAGAGCGACAAGCCCCAGTTTGAATGTGACACGCGCGAAGTTAACTCAAGGAACAATTAGTGCAGGATTAATGGGCCTTGTGTTGCCCATGATTCTTGGCATTACGTCTAACCTTGTCGCAGCTCTTTTTGAGACTTACCTGTTAGGGCTTGTAGGGACTAACGAGTTGGCTGCGTATAGTTTCACGTTTGCAGTGACGGGTGCGCTCGGATCACTATCCCTGGGTATTTCAATAGGTCTTTCATCGGTACTTGCACGAACTGTCGGTGGCGGCGACCACGGTAAAGTTCGAAGGTTGACGACCGATGGCATGGGTTTGCTTGCGTTCGTTATGATAGTGACTTCTACAATTGGCTATTTTAGTATCGAACCCCTATTTCGCATGATGGGTGCAGATGAGGACACCCTGCCCCACATCGTCGGCTACATGCAGGTATGGTATTTGGCGCTGGTTTTCTTTTCTCTTCCATCCATGGGTGCCAATGCTCTGCGGGCAATGGGGGACGCCAGAATATCCGGTACTATAATGGTATCGGGCGCTGCACTGCAGGCTATTCTCGATCCGATCTTTATCTTTGGTTGGTTTGGCTTACCGGCGATGGGTTTAGAGGGAGCGGCATGGGCAGTTTTTACGTCACGCTTCATCCTCTGTATCGTGACTTTCTATGTGCTGATCTATCAGGAAGACCTGATCGACTTTGGCAAACGAAATATTGAGGGGGTCATGCACTCTTGGCGCAGCATCTTGGCTGTCGGCTTACCTGCAACCGCCACCAACTTAATTGGACCCATTTCGACTGCGATCATCGTTAGCCTACTAGCGGGTTACGGCAAAGAAGCAGTTGCAGGATTTGGCATAGCGTCCCGCGTAGAAGCACTTTCAGTTATTCCACTGTTTGCGCTCTCTGCCAGCATCGGTCCCTTTGTCGGTCAAAATTCTGGTGCTAAAGAATACCTGCGAGCGAACCAAGGTATGTTGATCGCATTCCTCTGGTCCATGCTCTGGGGTTTTGTTATCGCACTTCTCTTCTGGATATTCAGTGACAACATCGGTGGCTGGTTTGATGACGACCCACTAGTCACAGATTACACCCGACTGTACTTGATGATCGTGCCGTTTAGTTACGGCACGTGGGGCGTTCTGATGATGGCCAGTGCCACTTTCAACTCCTTGGGAAGACCACTGATCTCAACTTCAATGTCTATTGTGCGAATGTTCGTTATTTATGTCCCGTTAGCATATATTGGCGAAAGTTTATGGGGTGTTGCTGGAATTTTTGCAGCGGCCTGTGTCTCGAATATTGTCATGGGCGCCATTGGGTTTATTATGAATCGCTGGACTTATGGCGGCGGCATGTCAAATTGGCTAGGGGTAGGCGAATATTCACTACCAGAATCTAAGGCGGTAAAAAGTAACTGATGAGCGAAGCAAAAAACGAATTTAAAGAAGCCCCCTTACCTTTCAAAGCAATTTTTACTTACAACCTACCTACCGTTGGCATCGGCTTCATGTTTTTCATCGTCGCGCTCTATTTGATGAAATTCTCCACCGACGTGTTGCTGATTTCCCCAGCAATAATGGGACTCATTTTTGGTATATCCAGAATTTGGGATGCGGTGACTGATCCACTCGCGGGCTATTTTTCTGACCGTACCACCTTAAAATCCGGCCGACGAAAGTCTTGGATATTTGCGTCAATCATACCCGTATGCGCTTCATTTTATATGATGTGGAACCCACCCACTTCGCTGAGTAACTGGGAAACCACGCTGTGGATGGGCGCCGCTGTTTTGATGTTCTACACTTCCATGACAATTTTTGTAGTGCCGCATACTTCACTCGGTGCCGAGCTTTCTCTCAACTATCACGAGCGCACCAAAATTTTTGGTTGGCGGCATATGTTATGGAACACGGGTTCCCTATTCGCTTTAGTTGCGATGTTTCTACTGATCGATAGTAATCAATCGCCGGAAAACGCAATCGTTGTGACGAATTCATCGCCCCGTGAAGTTGCCTCATTTATGACACTAATCGCGGTCGTTGTGACTGCTGTATTAATACTCTGGATGGCATCAAAAATTAAGGAACGAAAAGAGTTCCAAGGTCGCGGAGAGACTAACCCACTCACAGCATTTAAAGACGTCTGGGGAAACAAACATGCGAAGTTGTTACTGATCGTCTTTCTGATTGAAAGTAGCGGAGGCGCAACAATTGGTATTCTGACACCCTATATCGCGGAATATGTTGTTGGTCGTCCCGAACATACGGTGTTCTATATCCTTGCCTATCTCATTCCATCGATCGCGTCGGTACCTCTCTGGATTCCGGTATCGAAAAAAGTGGGCAAAAAAGCCATGTGGATGTTCTCAATGTTCGTGACCGCTTTTGGCTTTGGCGGCATGTTCTTTTTAACTGAGGGCTCTGTAATCTTGATCACCGTTCTGGCTGTCATTTGCGGCCTAGGTGCTGGCAGCGGCGCCGTCGTTGCACCGTCAATTCAATCAGATATTATTGATTACGATGAGGTTCAATCAGGGAAACGGAAAGAAGGTATCTACTTTGCGGCCTGGAATCTAGTTTACAAATCTGCGACGGGCTTCACGCTCATGTTAACCGGCTTTGTACTCAGTGCCTCGGGCTTTGTGCCTAACATCGAGCAGGCCGAAGAAACAAAGACTGCCCTACTCGCCCTTTATGCGCTGTTTCCCTTAGTGTGTTACACCATTGGCGCAATAATTTTCTCGCGCTTCTCATTGAATGAAAAAGAATATGTGAAAATTCGTGAGGAACTTGATTCACGACACGCGGCTAGAGAGCTCATAAACTAGCGCTCTTTACCTATTGATTTTCAACCCAACAGATCTGAAAGTCTTAGTTGGTTTAGCTCAAACTGGTATCTAAGGACGGGAACTAACTAGGAGCGCGGGTCAAACCAGCGCTCTTGTTGGCTAGCCTCTCTGCTCTATTCTCCTCTCCTGCTTTCTTCAACTCTGCGAGCCCAGCTTCCGTGATACGCATATAATTATCTTTCCAGCTTTCATCACCATCTTCTTGCCATTGCAGATCTGACTTTACCGCAATGGGCTGTTCCGAATTAACAGCAAGATCCAAAGCTGAGATTACAGACAGGCGCTGACCAACAGAGTCGTAAGGTTTTCCCAACGGGTTGCCCAAAGGCAGATCATTATGTAAATACCTGGGGACCATACAGTGATTGACAATATCCCAGGCTGAGCCTATCACTACAGTGGCGATACCCGCTTCTTCTAATGTTCTGGCCGTCAAACTGACGGTCTGATGGCAAATTGGTCACAATGGGATCAGCAGTACAATGTCTACCTCATCATTGATACAGGCATCTCTTATCGCTGGTGCATCATTTTCTCTGGTATTACGCTGACTATATTCGGTTGGAACAAAATGATATCTGGGAGCAAGTGACGAAATGACGCCCTCATTTTCCAAAGACTGCAATACCTCGAGCGGAAAAAAGGACTGCCGATCATCAGTATGGGTCGTTATTTTGTCCCATGAAAGCTCGTCAGTTCTAAAGCTTTCTGGCGCATCACTAACGGCGTGTGATTCTGCACCACGTAAATTTTTAGGCGTTTCACCATTTGTTACCGCCGTTAAAACGATGGCGACGCGACACGCTGCCAACGGTTTTTGTAGTCGATGAAACGGTGACGATTCATGGTGAGCATAGTTATATGGGGTAAAATCCTGAGCGGAATAAAATGCTCGGGTACGATCAATATATTTTATAGGTTCAGAAGGCATGTTCTTGGTCTCCAGAAAATCATATATGAAAAGGTAGTCGTGAGGCTCGTTAGAAATGGGCCGTTAAATTTACAAAAACACCATCGACCCTCGCATCAATCGCAACATCAGCATCTTCTTCTGACACATCAAGGGAGAACCGGCGATAACCTAACTGCACGCCAAATTCTGGGAAGATGAAATTCTCGGTTTCCCAGCCAACATGAACGGCCAAGTCGGCGAGTTCATTGCCACTGTAGGAGACAATATTTCCTTCACCGCCAATATACGTTCCCGTGAACGGCAAGCCAATTTTTGCTCGCGCATAAAGCATCGGTAAAACAACATCGATGGCTTCTCGGTTTCCATTCAACCCAACATCACCGTTGAAATAGCGGGCGGTCAAACCAAGATCAAGGTCCATCCCGGTGTCAATCACCTCATAATAAAGCGTGAAATCCGTATGGCTCAAATCCAACTCAGTCATGACTGTTTCGTTCACAACGTAATTGGTGCCATTGAACTCAAAGTTTGATGAAAGACTACCGGTAGCGGAATCTTCCATGGTCGTTCTTGCTATTTTTATATTTGGAATAAGAGGAACGGGGTGTTCAAAGGCAGCATAAATGTAGCTACCCGTATCACCCTGTATATTAAGATCACCATCAAGAGAAACATCGGAAATGATATCGCCACTAAAGCTGCCATTCCAAGCGCCACCACCAACATGAATACCGATAAAATCAGCCTGTGCGAGCGCTGGTAAAATTAAAAGTGGTACCGCAGTAAGAAATTTTCTAATCATTGTCTTTCCTTTGAACAATTTTGTCTTCGAGACCCAACTTCAGAATGCCAAAAATGCATTTAAGATTATCTGGTATCACGCCAAGAACATGATAACAGAACAGTTTCCTTTTCTAGTTCCCCCATCCTTAATCCTTATCGCTTTATAGGACTGGATCCTATAGTTTGTCTTTCAATTCAGCAAAACTCTCTATTTGCTTCCTATATTGATAAGGGGAGAGGTGCACCCACTTCACAAAAGCTCGACGGAAGTTCGTGACTTCAGAGTAGCCCAACAAATCTGAAATCTCTTGTACACTCAAAGTTGTTGTTTGCAAATACTCTATCGCCAGCTCTTTTTTCACGTCATCCAATATTTTTTGATAACTCGTCCCTAATCCCTTTAACCTACGCCGGAGTGTTCTCGTCCCAATTGATAGCTTATTCGCGATTGCATCAAGCTTTGGAAATTCACCTGGCGTGCTTAGCAACAAATGACAGATGTTCGAAATGATGTCGACTCCAATATCGAGTTGACTTAATATTTTTCGACAGCTTTCTTCACAAGTCAGTGCCGTATTTGAGTCTGCCTCAGCGAGGGCATGAGTTAATAATTCGACATCGAAATGAAATTCACAAAAGGGTTTTTCGAAATAGACAGGGCAACCAAAAGCCGCCTCGAATTTGGCAGCATAAGCTGGTTGCGGATAGTCAAAATGAACTTCTGTGGGTTGAAACGACTCTCCGATGAGAAGACCAATTAATGGCGTTAGTCCGACAAACAAAGACTCTGTTACGTACTGACCGACGTCATCTTTCGCTAACACTTCATCAAGCCTAAGCACGGCATGTTGTTCTTCTTTTACAAACGCTAGATCAAACAGCGAACCTGCCATTCGGTGATATTTAACGCCTATCTGAACGGCCTTCTCTAACGTCGCGCTACTCATCATTGCATAGCCGAGTAAGCCGTAATCTGAAATTGAAACTTCGGCCGGGTAATCCAACCAAAAGCCGCCATTGTCTATGAGCATTAGCATGTTGCTGAGTTGTTGAATTCTTTGACGATAGCTGACCCGCAGATCAAGATTATCAAGATCAGCAGGAATCAATCCAGTACCCACAAGCGCCTGTTCTTGACTATAGCCTCTGGCGGTCAAGGCTTGAACAACGCTGACGACCTGCGCCATCGGCACTGCTCGCTTGTCTAAACTCGTATTGGCATACATGCAATTTGTAGCGCTTGAAAAGTTATAGGACCTAGTGTCCTGATTTGATCACTAGTTGTCAATAATCGAACCTTCAAATCCAGTCGCAAGGTTTCTGTTTCTAGCTCCCCACAGGCACGAGCCTCCTTACACCGTAGTAGCTATTGGCACGAACCCGCTGCACTGCGTACTCGACAAACTCAAGAGAAACACCTAACGCATTACCGATTAAATTAACCCTCAGTCGGTCTTCATATTGAATTTCACAACACACGTATGTCATAAGGAATGCGGCTTCAATTATTTGCATTTTGCCCTGACTGTTGATCTTGGCAGCCTCTTCTCGTAGATAAGCCATATATTGGGAATCACCAGATTCTAGCTGGAATGCCGCTTTACGCATTTGCTCTTCGGGATACTCGAAACCGCTGAGTTTCAGACAGCTAGCCTGAACCAGTTTTTTCTGCTGGGTTTGACCATAACCTAGCTGGATATAACTCAGTGTCAGCTGGATAACAGAAACCTGAGAGGGTGCTTTAGCCAACAATTCAGAATAGGAGTTATTGCATCTGTTGCATTGATAATAGTCAGCGAGTTTCTCAATAGGCAAAAGTTGAACGCCAAACAAACAGAAATAATTAGTCTCAACGACATGACTAAACTGTTCGTTGCCGCCACAAACAGCACAAGACCGAAGACCCGCCTCCTTTGACTTACCCGAAACGCGCTCACCCATTAGAAATATCATGTGAACTTATTCTCCCCCTCTAATTTCTGCCAAACATACCTTTAGGATAGTCCAGTTTTTGTCCGTGATAGGGTGAACGTGTCTAACTGTCGACAAATCGAAACTTAGTACCTGCAACGACAAGCTCATTTCCATGCCATGTAAGCCCGAGCATCTCAGCCTTTGACCTGATTGCGTCCCAATCCGTGACACTGAACTCAATACCACAAACTCCTTCGCCACGATCATCAAGCGCCTCGACAAAATTCACCTTGCCGTCTCGCAACCGCATAACATGTACATTTCCCTCAAGTATCACTGGTTGGTTCAGTACATCCGCCCAACGCCTGGCGGTAGTCAATTGGTCATGACACTGAACGTCAACCGCGGTAATGCCATCGACATTATTCGAGCGCCGGGTTTGCCAGCCTTTGCCAGCCCATTCCCACTCGTCTTCTGGCGCCATCCAGTCAATAGACACAATGGTTGCACCCAGATCTTTCGGGTGCATATGAAACGCTTTTACATTATCCCTATCGTCTTCCCATATCTTGCGAACACCTAACCTCTTTGTATGCGTGCGATAAAAATCAATGTCATCAGTCTGAACAAGAATCATGTAGCCACCGTCCCCGCCCATTCGCTCAAGTAACCTACCTGCGCTGGTGACTTCTTGAACGGGCGCAACAATTTCTAGGAATGTATCGCCTATTGCCATGACAGAATTGTGCAGGCCAAAAGCTGAGACACCTTCATCCTCAAAGTCAGAATCGAGACCGAGTATTTCAAAGATCTCATGGCGTACCGGATCTCTTTCCTTGGCAACTAATGCAATCTGTCTTAGCCACATTGCTGGTGTCGCATCTGAATTCATCTCGTCTCTCCCTTAAGCGCCTGCTAATTCACTTGAGGCTAAATGATTTGAGTACTGGCGGCAATTGTCTTGGTATGATTATTGATCAAACTCTGGGAGAAAATAATGAAATTAATCTTGGCTTTGCTGCTTGGCAGCTTGTCTTTCGGCACATTCGCAGAATCTGATGCTGCAGGCACAGAAGCAAAAATAAAATCTGCTCTCGCCGATGAGCGCCGAACAGCAGAAGAAACCGCCAGAGACAAAAACCGAAAACCACTCGAAACTCTGAAGTTTTTTGGTCTGAAAGACGACATGCGAGTACTAGAACTTTTACCCGGTAGTGGCTGGTACACCAAAATCTTAGCACCCACGTTAGAAGAAAATGGCAAACTCTACATTTCCATCGGTGCTGAAGGCGCGGGCAAAGCGTTAAGCAGTACACCTGGATTTTCAGCCATTGAGGTCATTCCATTTGATGCAACTAATTTCAGCCGGAAAGACGGAGAGCGAAAAGCAACTGTGCCGGAACTAAGCTTTGGCGTGAAAGACTTGGATATGGTTTTGACCTTCCGAAACATGCACAACTTGACTGCTGAAGGTCGTACCAATATTAACAAAGCGACTTTTGATGCATTGAATTCAGGAGGACTCTATGGCGTTGTCGACCACACACGTCGTCACATGCAATCGGAAGATGATGAAAACTGGCGCCGAATTGACCCCGTTCAAGTTATCAAAGAAGTAGAAGAGTCAGGCTTCGAGTTTGTTGATTATTCCCCGCTTCATTACCGACCAGACGATGAACTGAAGTACGAAGTGGGCCGAAGTTCTGTCACGGGCAATACAGACAGATTTACCCTTTTGTTTCGCAAGCCATAGCTTTTAGACAGACGAACTTTTAAATATACGAGCTTTGAATAAAAATGCACCGAATAAACTAGAGGCTATCGATACCAAAAGCTGCCAGGGAGGTTTCACCACAATAATGATAGGCCTCCCAACCCGCTTCACGTGCAGCCTCTACATTCGTTTGGATATCATCAAAGAAAAGCACTTTTTCATGACCTAGCTTGTTATTGATGAGTCGATAGAACTCGGGGTCAGGCTTAACGTACCCTAGATCGCAGCTCACAAAATGAAAATCACAACCTTTGATTCTATCTACGTGCTCGATCAAGAATTGTTTCCGATAGCTTTCCTGCGTCGTCGCGATTCCCGCTCTTAAACCCAGGTTCACAACCTCATCAAATAGCGCCGCCCCAGACGCTAGCAATTGACCGTCTAGTTGAAACCAATGGGAAACAACTTCTTTGCCGGTCATGGGTATTTTCCAGGTTTTCAAAAAAGGCTCGATGACCTCAATTAGATCAGCATCGCCCGTGGAACACGCTTTAAATGGACCATGAAAAAAAAGACTCGTGTCGTCGTGGGATAAGTTGTAGGTCGTCTCAAGCCATTGGCCAAAGTGACCGGCACTGATTAGGACACCATCGACATCAAACAGCACTATCATTTTGAATTCCTGCTAGGTGCGCATGAGCGCACGTACTTCCTCAATCAGATCTTCAGGGCAGCAACGCGTACGAAAGTCAGCATCAACAAACTGGTAGCCAAT
>JBLHWY010000138.1:0-17237 GCA_047629195.1 Candidatus Azotimanducaceae bacterium | reverse complement strand
CCGTAGCGATCTTCGCTCGAGATCTGGCCAATCAAGTCGACGGCGATAGCGCTGTTAATAGAAGTCATCTGCCGGTTTTGAGCGATGAGCATGGGGTTTAGTAAATAGGATGGGTCATGCAATTCAAAAGCAGGATTGTCGCGGATAATCTCCATATCGATGGCATCGCAGCCAGACCACGCGACGGCTACAGAACGACCATTGTGAATGTTCTTCTTCGAATTGTTTAGTATGCCTCGTTCCCAGAGCTGGGCTAGGCCGGGCGACCCTAGCTCTGTGTGTAGCCCAAGGTCTTTAGCATCATCAAACGCGCCGGCCTTAAACATTAATGCGCTAGGTTGCCCGATGCCAACCTGAATGGTGTCGCCATCGCGGATTAGCTCTCTTAAATAATCGGCGATTTTCTGCGCAGCTGGATCAATCACCAGGTTAAGCTTTTTCTCAAGTATGCTGGGATCCATAGTATGGAACGCGTCTTCAATGGGCGCTAACAGTTCTGGTAATACGACACGGCTAATCTCTATCAACCTTGCTTTGTTTTCTTCTGGCGCTTCGTTTTCAACACGGGCACGAATAGCTTCAACATCAATGGGCGGTGGGATTACGCCCTCTACAAATGCAGTGAATTCGCTGGCGTGCGCCCACACGTCTCCATGCACATGTGCCATAGAGGGGTTCACGAAAGCGATCGTTTTTTTACAGCGTTTGAGATAGGCCTTGCGTAGCCATTGCGCCGCGCCGAACTGTACAAATCCGGCGGCGTTAGGCGCGCTGCACACAACGACGTTCACATCAGGCATTCGCGCCTCTTCGCGGCCGCTGTCAAAAGCCTTCATGCCTAGCATAAACGTGTTGGGTAAATAGGTAGATCGTTGTGCGTCGTGACTTGGCCGTGAGGGTTCACCAATGAAAATCTCAATTTCTCGTTCTCCAGCATCTCGCTCGCTGTCAAAAAACGGCAGGAAACCTGGGCCGAGCATCCGCATATCGACCGAGCCGAGCTCTCGAATCCGTGCATCGAGCAATGCGGCGACGGTTGCGGGCGTCCCTACATTCAGGTAGACCAGGTTGTCGCTTTCAATTAAAGCCAGTGCCTGTTCCGGATTCATCAAGCGTTCTTGGTATGCATCTAAAGCTGTCATAGTTCTCACATGTTTTTCCTATTATTTGGGCTGAGTATATGACGGACACGGGTCACATCACCAGAGGACTAAATGTGATTTGGAGGACTACACGTGTATTGAGGACTGTAGAGTTTCGATAACAAAGACCATAGCGGAATCAGGGCCGTCGCTTGTGGCAGATATCGACTAATTGATCAAATTTCGCAGCGCTTTGCCTTAAGTAGCAATAAATAGTTAGAGCTTAGCCCATCGGCCAGGAAGTCATTGTAGGCGTGATATTGCCCCGGCCTTCTGATGACGGTTGCCGCCACTGTAGCGCCCCGCTTCACTGTTCTGTATGGTCACTTATTGTAAGTAGAGAATTTGTAGGCAGAGAATTTCAATAGCGTCACAAGGAGCACGCAATGTCAGATAACGAACGAACGTCAGTTACAACAAGAACATCTTCAAGTCCCGAGTTCATCACACTCAAAGAAGCGGCTGCGATGTCAACCGGAACCAGAGTGACTTTTATTCCAGGTATTCCCGCCCTTTTTTCTGAAGCGCTCAAAAATATCTGTTTCGTTAAAGGTATACCGCTGATCCGTGCCTTGCATCCGATGATGGGTATCGACGAGACCACCGGAAAAGACCGACAGGCAACCTTATACGAACTCACCCGCCAAGCTAGCTTACCCACAATGTTTCACAATGAGGAGCGGCCCAGGAATGTCTGGATTGAGCAGCTAGCGTTGGCGGAACAAATTGGTGCAACGGGTGCCCCAGATTTGCTTCCTAACGACTTTGGGCTGCGCGCTGAAGTCTTCGGGCTAAGCGCAGTGATCTTGGCCGAAGACGGTTTCATCTGGAACATGAGAATTCTCGGAGATAGTCCGTTGGGGCGAAAATATGGGTTCAGCGAGGAGGCAAGTGCTCTAGCTTTGGGTAAAATGACTGGGGTGATTAAATTGATCGCTGATCGCCTTGCTGCACAGGAACAGAGAGGGTCACGCTATCTCGTGGGTGCCTCACTCTCGGCTGCGGACATTTACTGGGCAACGCTCAGCATGAGCGTGCTTCCGCCCGCGCCCGAGATCATGCCGTTAACACGACAGAACAAAGGCATGTTGAAATACTTTGCGAAAAACTCACAGATCCCAGTGATTTCCGACGCACTCACTGAGCAAATAAAGGACCATCAGCAGTACATTCTGGAGACGTATTGTGAAACGCCTGCGGTTTTAGGTGGAGACCTGTTATGAACCCGTCCTGTGTGATGTCTTAATTGATGTCGCTACCGGCAGTTACCTGAAATTAGGGGGACAGTGCACTCAATTATCAAAAGAAATGAGAGCACTGTTCCCTAATTTACTGTCCCCCCTAATTTAGAAATATCCTTCGGTCAGCAATTTTTACTTATCTATTTGTACTTGTTTATTTGTAAGACAAGGGCGTTAACAATTCCTATACGCTAACTGGGATTGCTGTAATTGGCAGACCGTTTTTCGAAATTTGATTGAACTGCTTCGATTTGATTTTTGGAACCCATTAATTGACGTTGAAACTGTTCTTCCAGCTTTAGACTTGCATCGCGGTCACCGTGCCAGGTTTCTTCGAATAGCTGCTTACCTAGTCGGATCGCATCAGGGGATTTTGTCGCAATTGTTTCCGCCATTTCGAGCGCAGACTCTAGCGGGTTGTCGCTGATGCGGGTTACAAGCCCTAGTTCAGCAGCTTCAGCGCACTCAACGATACGACCGGTATACGTGAGCTCTTTAGCAATATCCAGTCGCACAAGATCACGCAGGGTTTGAGTCAGACTGCAATCTGGAATCAAACCCCATTTGATTTCCATGACCGAGAACCGCGATCCAGGTGCGGCAATTCGGATATCAGCGCCCATCGCGATCTGAAAGCCTGCGCCAAAGGCCACGCCGTGTATCGCAGCGATAACAGGGACGGGTATATACTTCCAGACCATACCTGGTTGTTGAGCAGAGTTGCCTGGCGTCTTTCCCGTGGACTCACGCCGCTTCGTATTCGCAAAACCTTCCCCACTTCCCGCCATACCCTGAAAGCCTGTGAAATCAAGGCCGGAACTGAATCCGCGGCCATTACCAGACAAGACAATTGCGCGAACAGACTTGTCTTCCATCAGGGTTTCACCTGCTTCAGTAATGGCGTCCCACATTTCCTGAGACAATGAATTGTACTTCTCAGGCCGATTAAGACGGACGTCAGCGACGCCGTTAGAATTTACGTCAATTGTGACAAGCTCGGTCATGGGATCAATCCTGTGATGTTTGTTTGTTTGTTCGGTTTCAACAATGACACCATGTTTGAGGCAAGTAGGTCAACGATGAAAGATACACCCCTGTGCGACGGCCGCGAGTTCTGAGATGATAGCCTCAACCAAACCACTAGGTACATTCCATGACAGATCCTCGAGATACCAAAGCGCCATCGTCATTCACAACTGAAGCCAACACATTAGCCGGTGGCACTCTATCGTTTGATGACCAGGGCGACTGGGAACGTGCCACCCGAGGTAAAATTGCGGAACATCCAACCGGTATCATCTCTGGTCCCACGGGCGGCATTGCCTGGAATACTAACGAATTTGACTTCATGCGTGATCATGAGCAAGCACCGGACTCAGTTCACCCTAGCCTCTGGCGGCATGGCCGTTTGAATGCCGTTCATGGTCTGTTTGAAGTGGCGCCAGGTGTCTGGCAGTGTCGCGGCTACGACCTCTCCAATATCACCTTCATCAAAGGCAAGAACGGTTGGATTGTGATCGATCCGCTTACGACCGCTGCAACTGCCGCCGCCTGCCTTGAACTTGCTAACCAAAAACTTGGCACCCGGCCGGTGACGGCCGTCCTTTATACCCACAGCCATGCTGACCATTACGGCGGTATACTTGGTGTCACAACTCGCGAAGATGTAGAAGCCGGCAACGTACGTATTCTTGCCCCGGAAGGATTTCTGCGCGAGGCTGTCAGCGAGAACCTGCTCGCAGGTCCCGTCATGAATCGCCGTGCGCTTTATCAATTCGGCATCCTATTGCCCAAGGGTCCTCTAGGACATGTTGATTGCGGTCTTGGTAAAACCGTACCGTTAGCGCCGGGCGATCTGATTGGTCCCACAGAGGAAATTTCACACACTGGAACAGAACTGGATATTGATGGTGTGAGGGTTATTTTCCAGAGCACCCCTGGCACTGAAGCACCTGCCGAAATGAATTTCCTGTTCCCCGACCATGGCGCATTGTGTATTGCCGAGAACTGCACACACACGCTGCACAACGCATTACCATTTCGAGGTGCACAGGTGCGGGATACGCTGATCTGGAGTAAATACATTCAAGAAGCATTGGACATTTTTGGCGATCAAATAGACCTAGTGTTCTCAACGCACAATTGGCCGCGTTTTGGTCGCGACGATGCGGTTCAGTATTTGGAACTACAGCGTGACCTATATCGCTGGGTGCATGACCAAACGCTACGCCGCATGAACCATGGGGAAACCCAACGAGAAATCGCAGAAGACCTAGTACTGCCAGATTGCTTTGCTCGGCACAGTCATACCAGAGGTTACTACGGCACAATCCAGCATAACGCGAAGGCGATCTACCAGCGGTACATTGGCTGGTATGACGGCAATCCATCAAATTTGAACCCTCATACCCCTGCTGAGAGCGGCAAACGCTATGTCGCCGCTATGGGCGGCGCTGATGCGGTTGTTAAACAGGCGCGTGGTGCTTTTGAGGAAGGCGACTACCGCTGGGTGACTGAACTGCTGAACCACGTGGTCTTTGCGGCGCCGGACCATGAAGGCGCTCGCTTGTTGCAGGCGGATAGCTACGAGCAAATGGGCTACCAATCTGAATCAGGTCCCTGGCGTGACTCCTACCTTACGGCTGCCATGGAACTACGCAGTGCTGGCAAAGGCGTCGGCGCTAATGTTAGAAACATCACGGATCAACTTGATGTGGATATGCTCTTTGATCTGGTCGGCGTACGCTTACGCGATCAAGAAGTTGGCGATGCCGAGGGCACCGTAAATTGGCTGTTTACCGACGTCAACGAAAAACACGTGTTGGGGCTGGCACACTGTACGATTCACCATCGGTTGGATACGCATGATGAAAATGCCCTCGCCAATATCGAAACTACCAGAGAAGACCTTGCTGCGGTATTGCGAGGCGAACGCACCATAGATGAAATGTTGAACGCGGTTGAGGTCACTGGTGATCCGACGATCCTTCGAACGATTTTTTCGAATCTGGATGTGTTCACTGGTCGATTTGGGATTGTGGAGCCGTAGCAAGGGCGACCTCAGGTTCGAACTCGCCGACGAAACATAGAAGCATCGTAACTGGATAGTTTGCAAACGACATAAGCGAATGCAGGTGATGATTGTGGCGATGTGTCCGTTGGTTCTGGCACTTAGTCCTGACTCCTGAATTGCAGAACGTTAGCCGAAGCTAGAATTCAGGTCGATGTTTGATGATTTACAAGGTGTTGAGGAGGGCTCATTTGGTCAGAACATTTAATTCTGAATAGTTTGAGCGTGAGGAAGAGCGATGGCTGAACAAATAACCACCATTGTACAAACGAATTATATTACCAAAAGCATGACCAAGTAACGCTTAGGGTGAGCAGGTCTGAAAGGTAAGTACATGGTTTTATTGGTAGGCCCGAGAGGAATCAAACCTCTAAACCCTAGCTTAGAAGGCCCGTGCTCTATCCGATTGAGCTACGGGCGTAATATTTGATGGTGCTGAACTAGCTTGAAATTAGTCGGGGTAGAGAGATTCGAACTCAGCCTAGCGCCTTTATCGCTACTTTACCTAGCCGTTAGTGGATTGATCATTTTCATGCAACGTCGTCATTACCGCCGCTCACGATCTTAATGATTCGATCTCGATATTGACAAGAAGCCTATAGGCCTATCCCTGTGCTAAAAGTGGTTGACGTTAACTCCACCCAGTTTATTATTCTGTTTGAAACATGCAATGTAACGTATATTGAATATCCATCGAGTCTCCATGCCATTTTGATTTGGCCCTATGCTCATCGATCGATAGGTCCAGGCAGTAATTTGCGCAGCGATCACCTTCAAATTGAGGGTAAAAAGATTGGGTGATAGTCGCATTGCGGTTGTTAGTAAAGACTAGATCACCCGACTCGTCACGGGCAAGCCGATAACCGTCTTTGTGTGACGGACCCTTGTGAAATAGCCAATGATGAAAGCGACATAGCGTCAGCAAATTTTCTATGCTGTTTTCGCCACCCTGCGCCCAATGTTTGATGTGGTGGCTATCTGTATAACGGTTTTGGGTACAGCCGGGAAACCGGCAACCCGCATCTCGAATTCTTAATGCATGAGACATTGCTCTTGGGACAATGCGGGATCGTCTGCCAATGTTAAGTACGTTTCCCTCATCATCTTCTAGCACGGTGGTAAGGCTAGCATCACAGACCAGTCGCTTTGCAACACTTGGCGTGAGGAAGCGTTTGTGATCTATATTGCAGTTATCCCCTTGGTTGACCTTCCAGTCGAGATTAACTTCATTGGCATTTATGTTTAGAAAGATCTGATATTTTTCGCCGAGTGAGCTAATGGCGCCGTCCAAGCGGCTCCCGCTTAAATAGCTTTCAGCCAAATGAATGAGCGCAGAGGCACGATCCGTTTGAATAACTTATCGCTCCTGATGAGAATGCTTTATTAATCAAGGGTAAATCTGACAACGTACCGGCCACTCGGATTTTTTCCCGACCCATCATCATTCCCATACCAACCTTCCAGCTCAGCCAGTGTGCAAACGAGATAATACTGTCACCTTGCCAGCCGCCCTGCTCTTCGAACTCAAAGAGCAATTTGATGAATCGATATTGCGCGGAATTTATCTGACCTGCCATTGTCAGTATCTCAACTTCAAGCGCTTCATTGCGAGCCTGAGAGTCATTGGCGTCTTGCTGATTGTCGCTATAATTAAATGGATTGTTGTTCTCTGCGTGGACAGTCAAATCACTCTGAATCATGTCAAGCATGCGCTTTCCGATTAACTGTTTTCATGTACAGTAGTATATATTTTCACAGTCATTTTGGGAAAGAACTTGCAGAAATAAGGGCAGCGTTTCATAGAATTATCACAGCCCCAGCTAGCTAAACATAAGCCTACTCTCTTTTTTCTAATGTTTATGGCGCGTCATACCGATACCAACCAAACTAGGTATCGATATTTTTTACTTTATTTAGAATGAGTAAAAAGACCGCCAGTCACAAAGTGATTGAAATCATGTGTTTATACATAGTGGCGCACTAATTGCGGCCTGATTTTAAAAACAGAGATTTACTTATGAAAGTGAAAATATTCAGATTGCTTGCCATAACCCCATTGCTCTCGCCCGTTACTGTCTTTGCGGGAACAATTTCAGAAGTCTCTTCAGGATCATTGCAGACCATCACGAGAGCAGTCGTGAGGAACCCTATGGTCGCTGAAATGGGACAAACCTGGGCCTGGTTGCCGTCACAGGAAGCGATACTCAGGCCGATGCAGCGACTATTCAGATGTCGATTTCATTTTCCGATACCGATTTGAGAGCTCAGCTGCAGCGCAATTTGTCAATTCACCGAACACTCAAATTAATCTTGGTGACTCATTTGGTATCAACCGTTACTTCCTTCTGAACACTGACAACACATCTGGAGGTGGTTCTGCGCAAGGGACAAGCAGTAATTTGGGCGGCGGACTATCAAATGTTCATCTCTTCTTTGCCCAGCAAATCGTTGGCGGAATTAGCCAACGCAGTGCAGGTACTTTCTCAAGTGCTTCCTGTTTTGCTTGGGACCTTCACGTTGCTACAGCAGGAATCTCAATTGATTAGCAATACATCGATAATTTGGCCTCACTTGCAAATATCTCTATCAATCCACAATTTAGCGTTCCAGCCCCGGGTACGTTTTTGCTCTTCATTACAGGGATGTTGGGTATTACCGGGCGCAGAAGACATTCGGAGTTTTGGGGACAGAGTAAAGACCCGGAATAAACTCACTCCTCTCACGATCACAATGACTCACTTTTTTCTGAATTTCTCTGTACTAAGCACTAATCGGTAACAGCACATCGACAGATTCGCGACGAGGAATTCGGTTAGAGCACAAGCAAATTGGGAAATTGGAAACAGATCTAATTAGTTGGGTAATTACCAGAATAACCTATAACGTCTCCTTCAATCTGAAAATAAGTCTGTCCCCTTTTTCCGCTTTTTCCTTTTTCCGCGAGCTGCGCGTTCGGTAAGAATCGGCGGACCGGTCATTCCATAGAAATCACCTGCTTTTAGCCTAGGATCAATAATGTACGCAATCCCTTCGAGGTTCCGTATGTTTTTAAGAGAGCCTCCTTGACGTGCTGCGGTTCTAATTTCGACAGACAAGCCACCCTCAACATTAACTTGTTGATAATTGTAGGCATCAAAATCAAATTCAAAAACCTTCAAGGGTACTATTTTTACATTCCTATAATTAAGTCTTGTCCTTTCGACACTCTATCAGCGATGGCTGGAAATTTATTTTTCCATTCGGTGCATTTTAGGTCTAACAAATATTTGAAATTTGGGGCAACCCTAATTAAATGGGAAATTATCAGAAAAAATCTGGCAACCCCTTTGTCTGAAAATAGGCACGCGAAGCTTGTGCTCTTTGGTTTAATTGTTATGTGTCGCTCGCATTATCTAGCAGCTTCAATATTTCCGATTTAAATCCGCTATCCAGGACATTTTCGTATCCATCAATAAACCGTCTGCCGCCAGAAGTCCTATAGATATTTTTCAACATAAGCTTCTGGGATTTCCAAACACCAGTCTCAGAATATTTTGCTTGAGAATATACGTTCCAGGCACTCCAAATTATATTCTGTTGTTGAAGCATGTAACGAAATTCTTCAGTCGGGTTGAGCGAGTCTGGATCAGCATCATGAGCCAACTCGCTCCGCACGCTCATTGCAGAATTGATAGAAGCATCCACCGCAGAAGATTTTACAGCTCTTGTGTTCTGCCTGATCTGTAAAGATAAGTAGACTAAAGTCAAAAATACTGCCACCGCACCCAGCGTCTCTGCTATAGCTCCAACCTCATTCCAATTCATGTACTTTCCCTATTTAAACACATAACAGTTTATTCCAATTCATGAGGAGAGTATCACTTTGCCTATTCTCATTCTGTCCACTCCTTCGCCAGTTTCATAAACCTATTTGAAAATAACAATTTACCGATTGGTGCGGAATTTTTAACCAGAGTTTTAGCACGCTTGCCTCTTTTCTAGTTGCCTTAAAACATCGAAAGTTAAAGTAAGGGTTTTATTGAAAAACACCATGGAAACAACTTATGACGAGAGGTATCTCGAAACTTAACTGGAGGACACAAGCGCGTGCCTGTGAATTCGAGAAGAACACAGGCCAATTCGTTATCATTTAACCAATAACACAACTGGTGTCATGGTGTTCGCAACTTATCCTAACAAACATGCGTTAGAGTATTTACACTATATTTCTATGATACCTCTACCACATCAAAACAACTTCAACCCCACCAACTCGCCAGCGTGTCCTTCCCCACCAACGGGCAACACAATAAACTGCTCCCCATCAACCGCATAGGTCATCGGCAATCCAGTCTGCCTGGCAGGCAATTCAAACTCCCAGAGTATCGCGCCGGTCTTCTTATCGTGTGCTCGAAATATATTTCCACCACCGTCAGCAACATACAAGCCTGAGCCCTCTCCCGCGAACAACAGTGAAGCCGTTACTAACAACCCTACACGTTCATCATGGCCAGTGCGGGGCAGATCAACGCCGGCCAACTTAGGATGATTCACAAATTCATCAGGTGTATCCGCATTGGCTATCTGCCAAACATGTTCACCAGAATTCATATCAATGGCTGTAATTGTGCCGAAAGGTGGTTTTGTTAGCGGCAACCCGAACGGTCCTTCAATTCCTTGTCGTATACCAACAAGATCCATGGTGGATCGATCGCTTTTGCCTAGTGCAACTGGGAACGGATAGGTTGAGGCCGATACATATAGGTAACCTGTCTCGTGATCAACAACACCACCTGGCCAATTTGCGCCACCGACTGCGCTGGGTCTTAGCAGTGTGCCTTTGTTAGTTTCGGTAAACCTGGTTGGCGGTGTATAGAGTGGGCCCATAGTGTAATTTGCTGCGATGCGTTTTGCTTCGGCGAGGATCTCTGGCGTTAAATCATTGAGCGATGATACCGTCATGCCTTGGGGCGCGAAGGGTTTGGGTTTTGTTGGGAAAGGCTGTGTCGGTGAGGTCCATTCCGTTTCTATGGTTGATTGCGGTACGGCGCGCTCTTCTATTGGCCAGATGGGTGTGCCGTCGCGGCGATCGAAGGCGTAAATAAAACCCTGTTTAGTGATCTGGGCGACTACTGGTGTTTTGATACCCTGCCCATTTCGAGCGTCATTGATATCAAACACCAAGGGTGGCGCGGGTGGGTCGTAATCCCAGATGCCGTGATGAATCATTTGAAAGTGCCATGCTTTCGTGCCAGTTGATGCGTTCAACGCTAATAGGCTTTGGCTGTATAAATTATCGCCAGGTCTGTGGCCGCCGTAGTAGTCACCTCTTGCGGCTTCTACTGGCAGATAAACCATATCGAGTTCTGGGTCAGCGGAGAGCTGCGCCCAGACACCGGTGTTACCAGCTGCTATCCATGAGTTTTCTAACCAGGTGTCGTTACCTTCTTCACCTGACTGTGGAATGGTGTGGAATATCCAGCGCCGTTTGCCTGTGACAGCATCGTAGCCGCGGACATGGCCGCTGATCATTTTGGGGGAGTCCGGTGCACCCCCCGGGCCGAAGGCAGCGCCGACGACAATGACACCGTTGACGAGTATGGGTGCTGAGCTTGCACCGATGCCTTCGTTAACTAAATCTAGTTGCTGGTCTAGGTCTTTCTTTAGGTCAACTATGCCGTTGTTGCCAAATTCTGGAATGGGCAGTCCTGTGTTGGCATCTAAGCCGATTAATCGGTAACCGGGGGTAATGTAGTAAATACGTGCTTTGTCTTCGACAACGCCATAAGCGACGCCCCTTCCCGACCCTTTACGAGGTGCGTTCTCACCTCGCTTACCTTCGGGGTATCGGTGCATCCATAGCGTCTCACCGGTTTTTGCGTCTATCGCGACTGCGGTTCGCGTGTTCCCAGCAGTAGTGTAAAGCACACCATCAACCATGACTGGCGTTGCCTGAAAATAGAATTCGGGGGTTGGGCCAAAATTAGCTGTTTTCCAGCGCCAGGCGATTTTAAGTTGTTTGACGTTGTCTGCATTGATGGTGGTTAACGATGAATAGTTGCTGCTGCCTGCATCACCCCTGACGTGCGTCCAGTTATGGGCACTGGTTTCAACTGGGGCTGCCACTTGTGCAAGCTCTGCTTGCAGGCCGTTGACATTTCCGTTGGGTCTCTCGACTTGTAGGGATTTGAGGTCAGCGTCACCACCCGCAAGATCACTCTCACCATAGGGGAAGCCATTGGATAAAAGCATAAACGCCAACACTTGGTCGTAGGCTTTGCTTGATAGTCCGTTTGGGTTGACCACTGGCATGGTGGTGCGCGTTTTATGATCAAGTGCTGCATAGGGTTTGCCTAACCAGTTCGCCAGAAACGTTGAACCCACAAGCGCGACACCACCCTCACCGCCTGTTAGCTTGGCACCATGGCAGACGGCGCAATCTCTTTGGTAGACCTGCTTACCCGCTGCAGCCTGCTCAAGGGTGTAGATGCCGTCGTTGATTGAGTTTGGCTGTGCTTGAGCCTGCGTGAAAGATGTTGCCAGGGCTAACGCGCAGAGTGAGGTGGTGATGTAGTGGCGCATGCTTGATTCCGATAAAAGTTGATTCCAATAATGGCTAAAGACTAAGCATTCGAGATTGTCGGAATTCGATACGCCCGTGCCGCTGTGTCATGAAACAGATTTGTTTTATCAACAGCTGAGTAGTCGACAGCAATCCGCTTGTAGGCATTCCACAAGACAGCGTAACCCGCCCCTCTTTTATCCACGGGGTAGTTCGATTCGAACATACAACGCTGTGCACCGAACATGTCAATCATCGCCTGAATGGGTTCACGCCAGGGTTCTGCTAGCTCTTCTGAAGTAGGAGGTATTGCTTGTTTATCCCAGCGGAACCCCATCATCGGCATACCAATGCCACCGAGTTTCAAATAGGTGTTGGGGCAAGCGGCTAGCTTCACCATCTGGGTGAGCGTTTGCGCCAATATCTGTTGTCGTTGACCTTTGTAGGGGCCGGTACCGAGAATACCGCCGAGGTGATTAATCACGATCGGTGTATCGGGGCAGGCACGAGCAACTTCAACTAAGTCAGCTAATTGCGGATGATAGATCATCGCATCATATGAATAACCCAGCGCACCGACCCTACGTACCCCTTGCAGGTAGTTTGCGTCGTCCATCGGCGCGGATGGTGGCTGCTTAAGCGGGGGATGTACATCTTGTGCTGTGCTGTATCTGATACCACGGAAACGACCGCGCCCGGCTTCTTCTAACGCCACTAAGACTTCTTCAACGCCATCGCCGAGGGCAACGTCTGCGTTACCGACGATGGCAGCGACGGTCGCGCCGGGTGCCTTTGCGCTTGCTTCTGCTAGTGCAGAGACGAATTCGACTTCACCGACACTGCGTAGGTGCTTGGGGCCGTCTTTTTTATACTCAGCATGGCACTCTAAAAATACTGTTTGTTCAATGTTGTGACCAGAGCCAGTATCGCGCTGCAGATCTTCAAGTAGGTAAGGCCATCCCGTATGCCCCGTACCGTTCCAGAAGTGATGATGCGCATCACAAATTGGCAGGTCGGGCTCAAGCGCTGCTTCGACCACCTGATTGATCCAGGCTTCCTGTTTCTCAAAGGGTTGATCTACTGCCATTTTGGAATTCCTTTTCAGATTTTTTAGAAGTCAATATGCTTAAGATCTACCATGAGGCACCGCAAAGTCAATGTCAGGTCCTTTCGGGATAATGCGCGGCGGTCTGCTGCCGAAGTAAATGCCTTTGATGACATCGATATCCACTGTCTTTGCAACGCCGGGCTGCTGATACAAATCGCGGGTATAAGGCCATAGCTTTGGGTAGTCGCTAATTTGACGTTTGTTACATTTGAACTGGCTGTAATAGGCGACATAAAATCGAACCAGTGTAGCGAACAGTCGTCAGTCGACTCGTAGATTATGATCTCGGTAGAATAGAAGAGATAAATGCCAGAGATCAACAAATTGTAGAAGGTTATCAGCTACCGCGTAACGTCTCTTTAGCGTACGTCTCATCTGATACTTAAAATGATCTGCTCGCCAATAAATTGAATTGAGCTGCAGACATTATTTCTAAGCGATCAATCTAAGGCGAGGATAATACTTCAAAATTTGAAGGTGAGTTTTTTCGTCACGGCAAACAATGGAATATTCCTGTGAAAATAACTCAAAAGATACTCGATATTGCCTCAGGTTCGAGACCGTGAGCTGAGCTTTTTCTGTTAGAGAGGGTTTATCGATTCAATGCACCACCCGATCAAGATAAATGCTTCTGGATACACGTATGTTGATCAGGCTGGAACTCAAAAGGAGTACGCTATACCTCGAAGGGTTTTCAGGCGAATTGGAAAAGAGGCAAAGCGAAGATGTCCAAACATCGGAAATTTACATTTGATGAGGTCAGACACAAAGCAATCACGGACGCCACTGGAGACAAACAACTGTTTTAAATGCACTCAGACGCGAGGATGTTGGGCGTCTATGACCACGGATTATTGATCTCACCAGCCACTAATTGTATTTAATTACATGCTGTATTTGTCAAGAATGTCACGAAAGAAAAACACGCGAAACTGCATAATAGTTGAGGCTTTATTGTCAAAGGACTGAAATGGGGTGAGCGAAGGGGCTTAACGGGCACACCGTGTGCCGCTACCTGTTAGTGAGCATTTTAAACTGTGTTGCTTAGCTTCTTCGGGACTTGCAGCAGCAATGGTGAGATCACATGGGTTGAATATTGGGCTCTCGTATAGTCAATTTCTCGTTACTCGATGAGCTACCTGACAAAATTGATGCAGACCCCCTCAAGCTCTTCAAGAAGCAGCGACTCGCTCGTGAATCCACATGCATAGGCCGTATTTCCCTCCTGGCGGCAGCTGTTGCTTTGCAAATGTTGGCACGAAGCGCAGGTGCCAAAGGAAGGTTTTCCTCGCTCTTGCGTCACCTCACTGAGCATGCGCTGTAACGCATTTGCAAAGTTTCCTTGGGCACCGGCGGGCAAAGAGTCTGCGGCACGGACCAAAGATTCCAAGGGGTCGTTCGCAAGAATTCCCTTGGCTTTGTCTGTCAGCACGAGCCGAACACTGCGTCTGTCGTCCTCTGACCGCATGCGAGTCAGATAGCATTGAGTTTCGAGGCTTTTGATTGTCTGTGACGCCGTACCCCGGGTTGTGCCATGGAACGCAGCGAAGGCCGACGGCGTCCGCGAAAAGCGGTTGGCTTGAGCAAAATATCTAAGCGCTGCCCACTGGGCTGCCGTAAGCCCCTCTACGAGACCCTCGCCTGTTGCTATGCGTCCCAAATGGAAGACCAACTCTGCGATCGCACGGCTGTTCATTGTTAGCTCTTTTTTCATTTCAAGATAGTAGCGTTTAAAACTTATATTGACAATCGCGGAGTTTCGTAAAGCGACGATGTCATGGCTATTATAGTAGCGTTTAAAAACTATGTTGACAACAAGGTAGTTTCGGAACCATACTATATCTTCATCGTTTTCGTGAATGACGTCAGGCCAGAGAAGCCATGAAAGATCGCTTATTCACGTTGAATTTTCTCGGTTATTCCGAGGTATTTTTGGAGTTTAGTTTATGGCAATTACATTGACTGAAAATGCGGCAAAACAGATTCTGCGCCAGCTTGCAAAGCACGGCAGCGGGATTGGGTTCCGCATTGGCGTAGAAACAGTGGGCTGTACCGGCCTAGCGCACACATTCGACATTGCGGACGAGATTCTTCCGACCGATTACAGCTTCGAGTCGCATGCCGCGCGCGTGGTAATTGATACCAAAAGTCTGGTGTTTCTCGACGGCTCGAACATCGACTTTGTCACTGAAGGACTCAAGCAAATGTTCAAATTTGACAACCCCAATGTCGACAGCGAGTGCGGTTGCGGTGAGAGTTTCAACGTAAAAAAGTCGCCGCCTGATGTGGAAAACCCAAAGGTAACGCCATGAGCACAGCAGCCGAAAATTCCCCATCAGGAATGGCCGGACCCTTTGCCTTTAGTGACAAGGCTGCGGCCAAGGTCGCTGAATTGATTGCCAAGGAAGGCAACGCTGACCTGAAATTGCGTGTTTTTGTTCAGGGCGGCGGATGCTCCGGCTTTTCCTACAGATTTGCGTTTGATGCAAGCGCTGACGAAGACGATACGACGATGACCAAGAATGGCGTGTCGCTGCTGATTGACGCGACGAGCTACCAGTTTCTCGTCGGGGCAGAGATCGACTACAAAGACAATCTGGAAGGGGCGCAGTTCGTCATCAAGAACAACCCTGGCGCCAAGACGACCTGTGGATGCGGGTCATCCTTCTCAGCTTAACTTAGGACCAAATTTATGAGCGAAGTACTACAAAATCTCGTCAACCGACCCTACAAGCATGGGTTCATCACAGACATCGAGTCGGATGTTGCGCGCAAAGGGCTGGATGAAGACACCATCCGGATGATCTCAGCAAAGAAGAGCGAACCTGATTGGTTACTTGAGTTTCGACTCAAGTCTTACCAGGCATGGCTCAAAATGGCTGAGCCCGAGTGGGCCAACGTCCACTATCCGAAGATCGATTTGCAGGCGATCAGCTATTACGCTGCACCCAAACAGAAGCCGAAGCTGAATAGCATGGATGAGGTCGACCCTGAACTATTGCGCACCTTCGAGAAGCTTGGCGTGCCGCTGCATGAGCGCATGGCGTTGGCTGGCGTGGCGGTCGACGTTGTTTTTGACAGTGTGTCAGTCGCGACCACATACAAGGCTAAGCTGGCCGAGGTCGGCATTATTTTCTGTTCGATGTCGGAAGCGGTGTTGGAGCACCCAGAACTCGTTCAAAAGTACCTCGGTACGGTGGTGCCGATCAGTGACAACTATTTTGCCGCGCTCAACTCTGCTGTGTTTACCGACGGTTCGTTCTGCTATATCCCCAAAGGCGTCAAGTGCCCGATGGATTTGTCGACCTATTTCCGTATCAACACTGAGGAGACGGGACAGTTCGAACGGACACTTATTATCGCTGAGGAAGGCGCGTCTGTTTCTTACCTTGAGGGCTGCACGGCACCCGCTTTCAGCTCTAACCAGTTACATGCGGCGGTGGTCGAATTGGTGGCGCTCGACAATGCCGACATCAAGTACTCGACCGTGCAGAACTGGTACGCAGGCGACGAAAAAGGTGTGGGTGGTGTTTACAATTTCGTCACCAAGCGTGGCCTGGCTAAAGGCGTCAATTCGCGCATTTCGTGGACCCAAGTCGAGACAGGGTCGGCAATTACTTGGAAATACCCATCCGTCATATTGCGTGGCGACAACTCGGTCGGCGAGTTTTATTCGGTTGCGGTCACCAACCACCTGCAGCAGGCAGATACCGGCACTAAGATGATCCACCTTGGCAATAATACCCGCAGCACGATCGTCAGCAAGGGCATTTCGGCCGGGCGTTCGAATAACAGCTATCGTGGGCTGGTCAAGATTACACCTCCGGCTGACGGTGCGCGTAATTATTCGCAATGCGATTCGATGCTGATTGGAGAGCAGTCCGGCGCTCACACGTTCCCTTACATTCAGGTGCGCAACAACTCCGCTCAGGTAGAGCATGAGGCATCGACCTCGAAGATCGGCGAGGATCAGCTGTTCTACTT
The DNA here is from genome assembly GCA_047629195.1 of Candidatus Azotimanducaceae bacterium. Taxonomy (GTDB): domain Bacteria; phylum Pseudomonadota; class Gammaproteobacteria; order Pseudomonadales; family Azotimanducaceae; genus UBA4582. The sequence goes on along the minus strand of JBLHWY010000138.1, from coordinate 151 downwards.
CGCCCAGCGCGGAATCGATGCGGAGGCTGCTGTATCGATGATTATCAACGGGTTCTGCAAGGACGTTTTTCAACAATTACCGATGGAGTTTGCCGTTGAGGCAACCCAGTTACTCGGCTTAAAACTAGAAGGAAGTGTCGGATGATATACC
>JBLHWY010000137.1:0-17336 GCA_047629195.1 Candidatus Azotimanducaceae bacterium | reverse complement strand
TGACAGGCCCAAAAAGGCTAATGTTATCAAAGTGAACTAGTATCTTTTACGGTGAGGCAACGCTTTTTGAATTAGTGTGATTATTAGATGAAGCAATACGACCGGCCATGAAGATTGACGTTTAACACGTTAGTGTTCTTTTCCGCAGGGTGTGGCGCTATTGGTACAAAGTTGTTTTGTTGAGAGGGATGATGTCATTGTGTGCTCTGTTTGATGGAAGAGCACGATACGGTAACTGATCACACCGATGATTCTAAGATGTGGTTCGCCTGACGCTTACGTTTAAACGTAAAATCCTTTGATTTGTAAATATTAATCTCTAGATAGCAATTTCAAATCTTATGAACTTCAATATTTGTATAGTCAAACCAAAAAACTACCCACATTCTGATGCTTTCTGGGAACTAGCAGAATTAATAGCTTTCTCCTTACGTGATTTAAATCACAATGTAATTATTAGCATTAATGAACTTATAAGCGATCGTCAAAATATATTGTTTGGAGGTCATTTATTAACAAATAATGATTTTCCTAATGCCACAATTATCTTTAACACTGAACAGCTTAGACATGGTGTCAACAAATGGCTCGATCGAATTATCTCTTTAGGTCAATCTCATTTAATTTGGGATTACAGTGACGACAACATAGATTTTCTTAAAGAAAATAACTGCAGTAGCGTAAAAAAATTCCAATTTGGTTATCACAGAAAGCTTTCAAGAATTTCTCAAAGAGAGAAAGATATAGATGTACTTTTTTATGGCACTTTAAAGGATCGTCGAAAGAATCTATTGATAAAGCTGAATGAAGCAGGGCTTAAAGTTAAACATCTCTTTGGGGTTTATGGAGCTCAAAGAGATGAATATATCTCAAGAGCAAAAATCGTGCTTAACTGTCATCACTATGACGCTAGAATTTTTGAAATTGTGCGAGTTCATTACTTAATAAATAACTCAATTTTAGTGGTGTCAGAGTTAGACAAAAAAACTGTCATTGATCCATTTTGGAAAGATATCGTTCACGGCGTTTCTTATGAAAAGGTTACTGAGGAATGTGTCAAGCTTAATAATAATAAAACATTGCGCAACAAAATTTCTGAAACTGCATTTTTAAAGCTAAAAAAACGACTTCAAGTGGACCTTATATCTGAACTTTTTAATGATGAAGAACTTAGCTAAATGCTATTGTTAATTTACAGCAATTCGGAAAAGATTTTTATTCCGGAATTTTCTCTTAGCTGCGGAAAGTGCCAATCTTATTTACAGAACAACAATTCAAGCAGCTTCACTGCCGTCATTGACCATCGAAAGCTGTGACAATTGATCGTTTTTCAAAGTTGAGGCTTATTTGCCTTATCCCCAGGTTCAATACAATCCTGGATTCTGTTTTACAGCTACTAACCTTCTCGCGGCCTTAGGGCCGCGTAGATTTAATCAATTGAGGTCCCTATGGGTAAATTTTTCTTGCGCGCAATCGTTAGCGTGTTTTTTTCAGTCGCACTGCAGGCTGAAGTCCTGCAAATGGAAACGCGTGGCGTTAATGGTATCTCTGACGATAGAAACGGTGCTGTTGCGTTCACGGGTGGTGTGATCGTTGTTGCACCTGGTGATGAGCGTCGCGATGTTGCGTTGTTGATTCGGGATGGTGTTGTTCAGGATGTTGTCGCCAAAGTACCTGCAGGCTATCGGCTAGTCGATCTGAAGGGTGGCTATGTATACCCGGGCTTCATCGATTATTACACCAGCTATGGCATGCCTGAATTGAAGCGCGGTAAACGAAGCCGGTTTAGTGGTCCGGAGATTTTAAGCCCAACAGGTGATCTTGCCACAAATGCCAATGATGCCATTAAGTCGCACGTTAACGCTTCGGATTTGTTCACGGCAGACAAAGAGGATGCGAAAATATTACGCGGTCAGGGTTTCACCACGGTTGCCAGTTTCAATCCTGACGGTCTCGCTCGAGGTACCGCGCTTGCTGTCTTGACGGATGGAGGGCTCCCCAACGAATCCATTTTGCGTGGAAAAATAGCGACACACTATTCCTTTGATAAAGGCTCATCGTCACAGTTTGTACCTGTCTCAAGAATGGGTGCCGTCGCGGTGCTGCGTCAGACCTATTTAGATGCAGATTGGTATAGCAAACAGAATCCAAAACCCTTTGCGGATATCTCTCTGGCCGCGTGGGGTTCGACTAAAAACCTGCCGAAGGTGATGTCGGCGTTTGATTGGAAGACGGTATTGCTTGCCGACAAACTCGGTGATGAATTTGATGATCAGTTTGTCATTAGGAGCGGCGGCGATGATTATATGCGCCTTGATGCGATCAAAGACACGAAAGCAACATTGATTGTTGATGTTGCTTTTCCAAAAGCGCCGGATATGTCGGATCCTTTCGCTGCTGAACACATCACGTTGCGTCAGCTGAAGCATTGGGAATTGGCGCCTTATAATTTAGCCAGGTTGGAAGCCGCTGGAATACCTTTTCTCATCACCGCAGCTGAGTCCAAGGACAAGTTTTGGCCAAATCTTAGGCAAGCTGTAGAGGTTGGTTTGTCCAGGCAAGCCGCATTAGCAGCACTTACGACCGAGCCTGCTGCATTGTTAGGGGAGGCTGAAAGAGTAGGCACATTAGAGACAGGAAAGCTTGCCAATATGCTTATTGCTGATGGTGATCTGTTTGAGTCGGGTACACGGTTGCTGGAAACCTGGGTGAAGGGGGAGCGGTTTGAAGTGGCGAAGGTTGTTGAACTTAACTCTGGCGATTATCTTCTCGAGTTCGGTGATGTTAGTTCGAAGCTTGAAATCGATTTTAAAAAGGACAAGTACTCGGTAAAGCTCAAACCGGCTGATGACGATAAGGAGAAGACTTCAGCCAAGCTAGAGCTATCCATTGTCGATGGCTACCTGACATTGCGTTTAATTGAGAATAACAACGCAACCCGCCTGGCGGGTTGGCAAGATGGACAAGTCTGGGTGGGGCAGGGGACATTGCCGGACGGAAGTGCGACTGCCTTTACACTTAGCAGGGTTTCAAACACTGAAGTGGCGCCTGAAACTGATAGTGAAGAAGATAAACATGCAGCGGAACAGGAAAACACACCAGGCGAGGTCATCTATCCATTCGTTGCGCACGGCAGAACAACAGCACCTGTTCAGGCTCACATCTTGTTTAAGGGCGCGACAGTCTGGACCAATGAAGCCGATGGTGTGCTAGAGAACGCGGATGTTTTGGTTCGTAATGGCAAGATTCAAAAGGTTGGTCAGTCCATTAATGAAGGAAGTGCCACGGTGGTAGATGCCACCGGGATGCATATCTCTGCTGGGATTATTGACGAGCACTCACACATTGCATTAGACGGTATCAATGAGTTTGCTGTGAACTCTTCAATGGTTCGGATGGCCGACGTTGTCGATCCAGAAGATATCGGTATTTATCGAAACTTGGCTGGCGGTGTGACGGCAGCACAACTGCTTCACGGCTCAGCGAACCCGATTGGTGGTCAATCGGCATTGGTCAAAATGCGTTGGGGTGAAACGCCCGCTGGCATGCTTATTGAAGGCGCTGATCCATTTATCAAGTTCGCCCTGGGTGAAAATGTGAAACGTTCTTCGAACCGTCAATCTATTCGTTTCCCCCAAACCAGGATGGGTGTTGAGCAGCTATACGTCGATGCTTTTACACAAGCACGTCGATATGAGCAGGCGTGGCAGTCATATAATAAATTGTCTCGCAAGAGTAAGAAACAAGCAGTACCACCGAGGCGCGATCTGGTCATGGAAACCATGCTGCAAATTGTCAACGGTGAACGATTCGTGTCTAGTCATTCTTACGTGCAATCAGAGATCAATATGCTGATGCATGTCGCAGAGCGTTTTAATTTTCGGATCAATACATTTACGCACATCCTTGAAGGCTACAAGTTGGCGGACAAGATGGCTGCCCATGGTGCGGGTGGCTCGACGTTTTCTGATTGGTGGGGTTATAAATGGGAAGTGCGCTATGCCATTCCCTATAACGCTGCGCTGATGCATCAAGCAGGTGTCACCGTTGCGATAAATTCAGACGACCCGGAAATGTCCCGTCGATTGAACCAGGAAGCGGCGAAGTCCGTTCGTTACGGTGAGATGAGCGAAGAAGATGCGCTCAAGATGGTGACACTCAATCCTGCAAAGTTGTTGCACCTTGATGATCGAATGGGGTCGATCAAGGCTGGCAAAGAGGCAGATATCGTACTGTGGAGCGATCACCCTCTATCGGTTTATAGCAAAGCAATGATGACGCTGGTAGACGGTAAGGTTTACTTTGACCGCGCAGAAGATTTGAAGCTCCGTGACCAGATTGCAGCGGAACGTAATCGGCTCATTCAGAAAGCGCTTGGGAAGGGTGATAGTGCTAATGAAAAGGGGGCAAAACCGGACCCGCAAAAACTGGAGTATCACCACGAAGAACTGCACCACATAGGTAAGTTGTTGGAGAAAAATCATGATTAGTCTGATTGTACGTTTAACGCTCATTATTGTGTTTTCAAATGCTGCATTCGCTCTGCCGCCAACGCCGGCTCCTGCTCAGTCTGCTCCTATGATGATTCAAGGTGTTGTGATTCATGTAGGTAACGGGGAAGTCATTGAAGGGGGTGCAGTCACCTTTGAACAAGGTCGGATAACAGGTATATATCAGGCAGATGAAACACCTGAACTGCCAGACCACAATGTGATTCAACTCAATGGTGAGCATTTGTACCCCGGTTTCATCCTGCCTAACACGTGGGTTGGGCTATCAGAAATCAACAGCGTTCGCGCTTCACGAGATGATCGAGAGACCGGCGGTTTAAACCCCTCTGTGCGTTCGATCGTTGCTTACAATACAGATTCAGAACTGCTGCCTAGCTATCGTTTTAACGGGGTTCTTACAGCACAGGTGACACCGCGAGGCAGCCTTTTGGCAGGTACGTCAGCGATTGTGCAATTGGATGCCTGGAACTGGGAAGATGCGGCGGTAAAAGCTGATGACGGTATGCACCTGTATTGGCCTCGACAATTCAAGTCCAAACCAGATTACTTACGTCGAACTGTGGAATGGGAGTTGAATAAAGACTACAGCGAACAAGTTCAGTCTCTGGTAGATCTGTTTGCCGATGCTGCTGCGACGACTACAGATAATCTAAAGCTGCTTGCGGTGAAGCCAATTTTGAATGGCAACCAAACCTTATTTGTTCACGCCAAGAAAGCTAAAGAAATTGGCGACGCATTAAAATTTGCGGAGCAGTACGCCATCAATATCGTGCTGGTCGGTGCCGACGAAGCGCTTAAGGTGAAAGATATGGTACTTGCTCGTAATGTTCCGGTGATCGTCCAGTTTGTGCATGGGCGTCCCGCGCAAGACGATGGCGCGATTGATGAAAACTTTACTCGCCCAGCGCGGTTTATTGCAGCCGGCTTTAAAGTGGGTCTCAGTTCCCAATCGAGAATGGCACCTTACAGTGGTCGTAACCTGCCTTTTATGGCTGGAACCGCAGCTGGATTCGGTTTAACACCAGAGCAGGCGTTGAGCTTGATTACGCTTAACAATGCTGAGATTTTAGGTGTAGCTGACGAGTTGGGTTCGATTGAAATAGGTAAACATGCGACGCTTTTCGTCTCCAAAGGGGATGCATTGGATATGCGAACTAATCAAATCAGTGTGGCATTTATCTATGGTCGGCAGGTAACGATCCGTGGAACTCAACAAGAGTTGTATGATCGGTTCCACGAAAAGTATGCGAGGGATAACTAGGCGGTGGGATAACGGGAAATAATTGGGGGTGGGGTAGAATTTACAAAGTGATAGTGAAGAAAAAAGGGGGCGCCAAGTACTGAAAAATTTAACTGCTCCTAGCGGTCAATGGCCATGGAAGCTAATGCATGTTTACTTCCTTGGCTTGTAATTTGGCATATCAAGTTGACCCACTTTGGCGTTTAATATTGACCCACGAGCATTTTTAGAGCGCCATTAATTCAACTACTTACTGGTTCCTAGCTAGAAATAGTTTTGTGCTTAATTGGGTGAAATTATCATGCCTGCCGACAAACGCCTATCAACTCAATAACAGAGGTTTAGTTGATATATGTATTTCTGCATTTCGAGAGGAAAACCGGCTAAGAAACCTGCTCAGAGATTGTTGCTAGGATGTGGGTGTTTCTCACATAAATCTGGTCGCCCTAAAATTCTGATTTTTGATGAAAAGCCCGCTCCTATTTTAGTAATGCCGTTTCTGTCATGAAAAGGTGGTAAACATCTCGCAGGATGTTTCCGACAAGAAACGGGATATCTGAAAGGGGATTGAGCTAAATATTTAACCTGTTTCCTTTGTAGTTCGGTGGGCAACGATAGCCTCTTTTACAATTTACCAAGGACACAGAGACTGTTATCTTTCGTTATCAGCGGTTAGAAGCTATGTTTGTCGTCTGTATATTTCGCGCGTAAGTGCCGTGAATACCTAGATTAAGTACCCAGAGAACTCAGAACGAGATGTACGATGCCGATTAAGAGACACACAAAGAAAGCCGTGAATCCTATGCCCATGTAGATAAAGTGATACGCGTTGCCGCGGGTAAAGTCCCGTTTGTGGTTTTCGGATTTTTGCACGCCAAGCGCTGCCCACAGTGTACTTTGGAGCATGTCGAGAAAGCTCAAAGGTTTGGTGTGCTCGTCGCTTTCGGTTTGTATCTGTGACTTTTCTGCTTTCATGAACAAATCTCCTATGACTACTGGGTTAGAACAATAAGTATGAAGCTAGCCGCAACTGAAATTGCCTAATAAGTTGGCTGTACTGCCAACCAATTTGCAGTTTGCTGGCATTGCTGTTTGACCACTATTCCGCTCTGAACGAGCTTTTTGCAATGAATGCCAGCATATACAGGCTCTTGGCTTGCATAAAGTATGTAGAAATCAAATAATTAGTGACCAATGGTCATGAATAAAAATTCCATGGATTCTATATCTGATTTATTTGCTTTCTGTGAAATCGTCGCTTCCGGTAGCTTTGTTCGTGCTGCTGGTCGACTCAATATGACCCCTTCAGGGGTTAGTAAGAAACTCAGTCGGTTCGAAGAACGGCTTAATGTGAGGCTCCTTAATCGCACCACGAGAACCTTGGCTTTAACGGAGGCAGGCCGTGATCTCTACACCCGAGGTCAGTCCATTCTGTCATCCATCGAAGAAGCCGAAGCGCGAGCAAAGCATGTATCGTTGACCCCACGAGGGCGTTTGCGAGTTGCTTGCAGTGATGCATTCGCTGTTCACGTCCTCGCGCCCATGTTGAGGAGATTCCAGGCGCGTTATCCCGAGGTATCAATTACGCTCATTCAGGGTGATGGTCCTATCGATATGATTGAGGAAGAGGTCGATGTTGCAATTCGATTCGAACGTCCGACAAATGCAGCATTTGTTGCTAAACGACTAATTCAAGATCCTTGGGTTGTTTGCGCGAGTCCTGCATATCTCGAACAGTTTGGAACTCCAGAGCTACCGGCTGATTTAACTGCGCACAGATGTCTAACCATTCATCGTCGCGGCAAATCTGAAGACAGATGGTCGTTTTCCATAGGTGGCGTAGAAGAGGAAGTCCATGTTAGCGGTTGGTTTTCAAGTATTGGTCTGGTCGTGAAAGCTGCAGTGATGGAAGGGTTAGGTATCGCGCGGCTAGCGACATTTCTTGTGAAGAAGGAAATCGAGGCTGGTAACTTAATTCCAGTGCTATCTGACATGTTGTTGGATGACCAACGAGCGATATACGCAGTTTACCCTCACCGTGAATACTTGCCTGTGAAAGTACGAGTGTTTATAGATGAGTTGGAAAAAGTCGTTTCAGTAAGCGATTTGGCCTAAACATCATCGGCATCCTTGTTCTCAGGGAAACAAACTGTTTTCAGTCAATCAGTAGATAGTTGCCAATTAAGTTGATGAGCGCTTCGGTCAACTCCTCACCATCTAGGTACTCTGGCGACCTTAAAGCGTAGTCTCTAACGGTGGCTGACATAACACGCATGAGAAGTTCTGTGACGAAAGCAATGTCGTTCCTAGGCCTAAGCTGGTTTCGGTGTAATGCTAGGAATGCATTGGACAGTGGGACGTAATCTTCTAGCAGTAACTTTTCAGCATCTTCAACGGCATATCTTGGAACTTCCGTCTCCAGTGCAATATACAGTTCGTGATTTTCACGAACATAGCGGACATGGGTAGACACAAGATGACCTAGCATTGCTCGAGGGGTCCTCGGGTGCGGCTCCTTAGTTAACGTCTGGTAATGCTTAAGTGATTCTCTGCGTCGAAGTTCAGCAAAAACACCCTCCTTGCCGTGAAAATATTCATAAAGCGAGCCGATACTTACGCCTGCTCGTTCCGCGATGACGTTGGTGCTCGCAGCGCTGTAGCTTGATTCGACTAAAACCTGAGCGGCAGCCTCCATTACTGCGTTGACTGTTGCAATAGAACGAGGCTGAGAAGGCTGTTTTCTTAGCTGGTAGCGTCTTTTTGCTTTTATTGCCATAGCGGTTTACTAATCCGAGTACTAAATCTGAGTGATCACTCGGATAATAGAGCGAAGCTACTCGAAGGTCAATTTAACCAAAGGTCAACCTAACTAATTCTTGTCCGAAAAATAAACTTCGCCACGTTTACTTCCTGGCAACCTATTGGTTTCTGAACCAACAGATCTGAATAGTCTCAAAAATTCACTCGGGAATTTGTGTTTACGGACGGGAACTAAATAAGGGCTATTCGGTAAAGGACTGTTCGATCAAGTGCTATTTAATCAAAGGGTATTTAATTAAGGAGAAGGCAAATGCAGAAAATCATTCAAGAGACGATTGAATCAATACCCGTTTCCTCAGACTCTCGGAGTAAAACACCAACGCAGGCGTTGGATCATTTGCCGGGAGCTCAAGGGCATTGGCTTACGGGTAACATTTCTCAACTGATGCCCAATCCTTTGCCGAGCATACTCAAGTGGCGTGAAGCGTTCGGGGAGTGTTTCACAGTTGGTTTTTTGTTTAATGGGCGGGCGTTGATGATGGTGGGGCCGGAGGCAAACGAACTGCTGTTGATAGATCGAGAACATAACTTTTCGAGCCGTTGGGGGTGGGAAATTGTTCATCCATTTTTCGGGCAGAATATCTTGGTTCGAGACTTTGAGGATCATCATGTACATCGCAAGTTGATGACGCATGTATTCAAGGCCAAAGCGCTGGCGCTATATCTTGAACAAATGCTTCCTATCATCGAGTCATCAGTCGCGCGTTATGAGGGACAGGTTGATTGTTATAAGGAGACTAAAAAAATGGCGTTGGATGTAGCGCTTCGCATTTTTATGGGTATCACTTCGGGCGAGCATCTGGACGTGTGGAATCATGATTTGAGTATTGTTTTATCAAATGTCATGGCGCACCGAGTTCGTTTACCCGGCACCAAGTATTGGCGAGCCTTAGCAGCACGCGACAGAACACGACAGCGACTCTTGACTGAAATCAGCGCGAGGCGGGGAAATTCGGGAGAAGATCTGTTTTCTCGCCTAGTTAACCAGCGCGACGATAAGGGAAGAGCACTTTCTGAGCAAGACGTCGTTGATCACATGTTCGGCATTCTGTTCGCTGCCCATGACACGACTGCTTCTTCGCTTGCAATGATCTTCTGGTTACTTGCGGAAAACAGCCAATGGCAGTCTAAGGCGCGGGCAGAGTGCTTGACCCTATATGAGAAGACTGGGTCGACAAACCTTGCCTATGAATATATGAATGAACTTCCGATTATCGATGCGATATTTAAGGAAACCCTCAGGATGTATGCGCCCATTCAGCTTGTACCCAGGCGCAGTGTTAAAGCGTTTTCATTCAAGGGGCGTCAGGTACCGGCAAACACATGGATTCTTCTTGCGCCGCAGGCGACACACTTCGATCCGGTTTTTTATGATCGGCCTAACAGTTTTGATCCGGGTAGGTTTCTAGCGGCGGGCGATAGGCTAACGCCATTTTCGTTCGTGCCCTTTGGTAATGGTAGCCACATGTGTTTGGGTATGCATTTCGCTTACATGGAAGTCAAGGCAGTGCTCTATCGCCTACTGCTAACTCAATCGCTGGAGAAAAGTACGAAGCAAAAACTGAATCTGCAGTACTTGCCTATTGTCAGCCCTGTGGGCGAGTTGAAGGTGGATTTCTTGCCACTTCACAGTAACAGACACTGAGTGATCATATCCCTGAGTCGTTAGTTTGATGATTGGCGTGTAAAATGAGCTCGTGGCTTTGGTGTCGGCTCGCAGCTTGTCGGAGTATTAGGGAGCGCCTCTTTTCGCAAGTAAATTTCACCTTCGACTTTGCCTTTGTAATTTACACTTGAGTATTGCACGCTTGATTCCTCGTTTTGTAGTGATGCAGACCCACAACTAATGTCTGTATTTCGAACTAGATTGTGTTGCTGCCGAACAAATATTTCAGCAGCCTGGGCATGTGGCGTGTAATGCGATCTTCCTCTTAGGCGATTGATATCGAGAACCTTGTTGTCGTGGTTTTCGACAAGTTCTTCGCTAATCGTAGGGTCTACGAAACCATAGACGTAGCCTGTTGGCAGGCACAAAAGGTTCGGGGCGTATCGGTGCCCACCCAGATGGGTTGTTTGCCAGATCCGGTCGCCATAGTGCTCGTGAAGTTTGCGATATAAGGGGCGACCAAAGCGAGAACAGCAGACGTCTCGCTGACCGTTGGTGCAAATTAAGTAGATCTCATCGGTATAGGGTGTAAAGCCCGTCACATTCTTTTCTAGAAGTTGAGTTGCTGAGAGAAGGGGGAAGGTATCGTATCCATTTAGTTGGCTCGTCATCAGTCGTGTTTCACTGTCACGGCCGTCAGCGAAGAACAATTTGGGTGACTGTAGTTCAGAACTCGCCTGCTTAATCAGTTGCACCCGTAGCTTTAATCCAAGCGCAGTAAACTCTTCTGTTAGCCGTTTAAAGCTCTCGCTAACGGCTGACGGTAGCAAATTATCTTCCATTGCCTTGTCTTTCCATGCATAGGCGTATTCCAGCAGTATCCAAACATCAACGTGTACCGCGGTGCCGGGGAGTGACGCGTCGTCTTTTAACGCAGTCTCGCAACAGAAGGTTTTCTCTGTCATTTCTTAGCCAAAGTGTCATGAATAATGGCTAGATTATAGGCCAAATTCGATGTGTTTATATGAAGAATTATTTGGTTTAAGTCTGCGCTGTCTACTTGATGGCATTGAACGATCCCCCAGAGGCTAATTAACCATGCGTTTTAGTGCGGCTTCGTGTTTGTCCAGATAGTGGTGTTTTAATGCGCCGAGAACATGTGCGCCTAAAATTAAGTAGACAAGATACTGCAGGATATATTTATGGAAGAGTCCCCAATAAATGTAAGCGTCGCTCTCCGCTAGAAATGGATCTATTTCCCATGCGAAGAAATAAGATGGATATCCATGTAGGCTAGTCATTACATACCCTGTTATCGGTAGTGCGAACATCAATATGTAGAGCGCTACATGCGCTCCATGGGCAAGTTTATGTTCTGTTCGGGTGAGGCTTGGGTCGAGTGTTGGTCTTTTTGAAAGTCTGTTCCATATGAGCCGCACTACAAAAAGGCCAAGTACAATAAACCCTATCGTTTTGTGGGCTACGTTATATTCGGTTCTGTACCAAATATCCTCTGGAATCATAGATGCGAATATTCCCATGGGTATTAATATGACAAAGAGTATCGCTGTTGCCCAATGTAGGACCCGCGAGACAAGTCCGTATCGACTGAGCTCGTTGTGTCTAGGAAGGTCAAGGGTTTCTGCGCGTGATCGTTGTTTATTCGCGACGACCATAAGAATGATGCCACCGACAAACGCGATCGAGATATGAAGCCAGAGTAGTGCGGGCTTTGCTGCATCCATTGGCGTTTGATGCGGTTTTGGGTTTTCTATAATTCCCGAGCCAAGTACTAAAGTAAACCAGGCAACAATACTGAAGCATCCCAGTGACACCAACAATGTGCCGAGCGCACGAAGCTTTGGTGTCCGATGGTTTAGTAGCCAAGCAACAAGGAATGCGAAGATTACAAGTCCGAGCGCTATCCAGCTTTCGATGTGCGATGGCACTCCCTTTGGTGTTGACGCACTTTGGACTGCAGCTACGGCGCTAGTAGATAGCGCTGTTAGTAAAACGCCGATTGAGTATTTGATTCCTTTTGTTTTGGGCTTGCTGGGGAAGAGCGTGTCCATGGTCGGATGCCTATTGTGTTGCTGAAGGTTGATTTGGAGTAGGAGAGCATTGCCATCACGGCCACTGGCGGCGGCGCGCTTTACGGCAGCATCAATCTCATCGGCCTCGATGACACGACCAACTACCTCGCTACTAGGTTTACAAGGTAGAGCAGGTGTCACGCGATACTGCCCCGATATCTGCCGGACCCTGGCGGGGTCACCCAGTACGTGGAGTCCAAAGGTTTTCACAATCGTTTAATCCAATTGGTGGTCTTTATTGTCAAAAGCATCATATAATTCTTCTTAGTCGGGCTGAATACCGCAAAACTGCATATCAGTATTGCACTTATGGCAATAATTCATGCGAAAAGAGGATCAATATGAATCGGCTTCGAGCAGTGAAGTACTTCATTGAAGTAGCCACTAGAAAGAATTTCACTCACGCAGCGAAGTTCTTCGGCGTGCCTCCCTCCTCTGTGTCGCGACGAATACAAGAGTTGGAGTCGTATCTCGGGGTTGAGTTAATACATCGTACTACTCGGTCGGTAAGTCTGACCGAACTTGGTGTGTTGTACTTGGAACACGTTCGCCCAGCGATGGCTGCGCTAGATTACGCAGATGAACTAGTGAGCTCTGATTCTGATCGACCAATGGGAACATTGAAGATCACCGCACCCCCGGACTATGGACGCTTATGCGTTATTCCCGCACTCGAGAAATTTCGACTGAGTTATCCCAGTGTGGTTTTGGATATAGAACTCACGGATCATGTCTCTAGTCTGGCTGCTAACGATGTAGATATCGCCTTTCGTGCGACAGGGCAACCGCCGTCACGTGCGATCGCACGAAAACTCGTAGACAACAAATTTTTGTTATTGGCTTCGCCTCACTATATCGAAAAAAATGGTTTGCCCACAACGCTGGCTCAACTCGAGGCACGTGATGTTTTGATATACAGAAGACCTGATGGGCTTCTTCACTGGCAAGCAGAGACTGTTGACGGATGGAGAGAGTTGCAGCCGAAACATGCCTACATCTGCAATCATGGAGATGCGTTAGCAGACCAAGCGGTTGCTGGCACTGGAATCGCGCTGCTGCCACTGTGGGGTGTTCAAAATTTTGTTGATGAAGGGAAGCTCATCGTTATTGAAATTCAAGACGCGGAGATTTCAATTTCTCGAAATCCAGATTCAGGCATCTATCTACTCTATCATCGACCCAAATTTGGCCTGCATAAAGTAAAGACTGCGGTTGCGTTTCTGGAGGCAGAACTCACTGCTGGAAATATTGACTGAACACAAGTTGTGTTTTCTTATTCGGATACAAGCACTAACGGAAACGTAGCGTAGCTCGGAGAACATGCTATATGGTAAAGCAAAAAACTTATTTAAATATAAAGTTAAGCCTGCTATTTGTTTAACCTGAAATCATCTTGTCCTGTGCGAATTATTAAAACGGCATGAAAACAACGGGCTACCTTACATCTGTTCAAGTGTGAAATAGCATCATGCTTGAATTTATTGAACTGCTCATTCATTTCGTCACCGCCGTATTCAAGCTCCCACAGCCAGGAGGAGTGAAGGTAGTGATGGCTGAAACGATAGCCATGAAACAACGCCATGTTTGTTTTTGTTATAGAAATGAAAAGTCGCAATCCGTCTTTCGGTTATGGTCGCATTTCGATGCAAATATTTGAGGCTTTCAGTATTTCTATCAGCCGCTTTGCCGTTGGTAGAATATTACGTAAAAACAAACACAACTTACCTTCTGGAGACGGTCCATCTTGGTTAACATCGCTCGGTCACTTTAAAGACAGCCTATGGTCCCGGGGTGCCGTCCATGCTGGTGATTGCGATGGCGTTGCTTATTGCCGCATGTTCAACGAGATAAAGAATGTGCATCCTACGCCAAAATATCTTAGTTCCGACAATGATCCGCTGTTTCTCTTTCATCGTTCGAAATCGAATTTGCGTGTTCTTGAAATTAGCGCACTAAAATCTGTTTCTGGCTAGCCGATATCACATCCGTTTATTGAGCGAGTTATTGTCACTACCAGAAGAAAATGCTTGGACCAGTTAATCTTTTTCAGCAAGCTGGATTTACAGAGGAAACTCGATCGTTTTCTAGATTATTACAATGAAGATCGAGTTCATTCATTTCTAAATATGAAAACACCTCAAATAATGGCGATGGAAAATGCAGGCGAAAAGATTATTGCTTCGATTGACGATTATCGTTGGAAATCACATCGCAATTGACTGTATGAACTGCCAGTAGCAGCGTGAATTAAGAAACCGCACAGGACAGGTTTAAGAGGATGGATGGAATAGTACGGATAGGTTAATGGCGGAAGAGGTAGGAGTCGAACCCACCAGCCACCTTAACAGCAGCTCAACGGCTTTGAAGGCCGCACGCCCCACCGGGAGCGACGCTCTTCCGTCGACCATGGTAACAAAACTTGTTGTTATTAGTCACGGGCTGTCTTGCTCATTGCTGCATAAGCCGTCATTTAGCTGAGCTGCAGCTATCATTCCTTTTTTGGGGGGTGACTTTGCAATTTAGAGGCTTAAGCGATCAGCTAAATCTGTTAGTGTTTTGATGCGTTCTGCACTGCTTGGGTGGGAAGAAAGAAAGGGTAGCGGGTGTTTTGCCGAGTGAAGCGCAAGTTTTTCATGAAGCTCGGCAGCGCCATAGGCACTGTATTCAGCTTCGATTGCCCAGACAACGCCTATGTAGTCGGACTGGCGCTCAGCGTCGCGGCCAAACTTTTGTCCAACACCATCTAGTAGGTAACCTGCAGCGGCACCGCCTAGTGGGTTCAAAACATTTGCGACGGCTTTAACGGCAGCTAGAGGCATGTTGCGTTTGGCACGCTTATTTCCGTGTCCTAATTTCAGGTGGGCGATCTCGTGGCCGAGTAGTGCCGCCCAGATATGTATATTGTCACCAACAAGGTCAATCATTGCTAGATTAATCAGTACCGTGTTCCGATCGTTTCGGGTGCCGGCAGATGCATTTGGCGTATCACCTGGCATGACGTAGAGGTCGACTTCAAGTTCTGCTGCATTTTCGATTTTCTCTTTGACTTCGAAAATGTGTCGCATGAGTTCTGCAGGCAGTCGTTTGACTAGTCGTCCTTCGATATTGAGTAAAACGATTTCTTCATTTGGCGTCTTTGCCATTTTTGAGATCAACCATGCTTCTGGTGCTAGGTCCGGGGTGGCTTCATAAGTCGAGCTCCAGATGTTCTCCTGGGTCGCATCGGCAGGTTTCCAATGTCCCCATTGGGCGGCTGTGCTGGCGGAAGAAGCCAGGCAGGCTGCGATACTAAGCAGGAGTGAAAAAACTGGAGAACGGACCAAGCTAATGATCAATGTAGATTGGTATTTGACCATGAATATGGTTCCTATGAGACCGTAGCTGCAAAGCGGTAAAGGTGTTGTCTTTGGACCGCCGAAGTTAGTACTAACGCGATATTGGGAGATGGTCGCAAATAGTAGGAGCGCTATCTAGTGTTTCTGCGGAACTCGAGCACATTCTCATCGTCGGCGCGTCTGCGTCTTTCTGGCATTGTATTTTGCATGGTGTTTGCGCGCTTCATGGCCTGGCCCATATCATCCGATACGGGCCTGCTGTGTTTAGGGTTGACGTCCCTGTCAAGCTCAAGAGAATTCATCAGCGTATGCAGATGACCTCGAGAGAGTCCTAAACTTTTAGCCGTTTTGCTCACGTTCCATAGATTATCCTCGAGTTTCTGTTCGATAAATGTTCGTTTGAAGCTCTGCATAACATCTTTTAGATCTGTTACGGAATTTTCTATGGGTACTTGACTCTCGGTTCGGCGCTCGCCTTTAGGAGGTTGAGTAGAGATCCCCAGGTGATGCTGTTCAATGACTACCGACTCGTCGATTGTAGCTTCTATACATGCACGCTGCATCGTGTTGCTGAGTTCTCTCAAATTACCAGGCCACTTGTAAGACTTGATGCTGGCAAGTGCCTGAGCCGACAGTTTCATGGGAGGAAGTTTGTGCTTTGCAATTGAGTTTTGGCAGTTGGCAAGCGCAATTTGGATGATATCATCGTGCCTTTCTCTCAGAGGACGAAGTTGGACCGGGTAGGTATTAACTCGGTGATAGAGGTCCGCTCTAAAATCTCCTTCAGCAATTGCAGCCTCGAGAGAAGTATTTGTTGAGCAGATCAATCGAATATCTGCTTGGCAGATGTCAGTTGAGCCGAGTGGGTAGTAGTGCCCGTCGTTCAGAAATTGCAAAAGCTTCGCTTGCATTTCAAGGCTCATGAGATTTACTTCATCTAAAAAAAGCGTTCCACCCTCGGCGGCCGCGATCTTGCCTTTAACTGTTGTAAAAGCGGATGAATGTGCCCCTTTTACAGCGCCGAATAGTTCGCTTTCAAGCAACAACTCAGGTATTGCTGCACAGTTAATTTCTACGAAAGGCTGTTCGGCGCGGCTACTGTTTACGTGTAGTAGATGTGCCAAGCAGGTTTTTCCCGTACCTGTTTCACCTGAAAGCAATAGGTTTATATCGAGGACAGCGATCTTTTTTAGTTTATGGATAAAGTTTAACTCAGCTGTTACTTTACAGTTGGTGTCACGAGTTGTCGGGGTGTCTGCCGCTCGATTTTCCTCTGCAAGCGCCTTTTCTAGTAGAGATACTGGAAACCAAGGCTGGTTCTTAGGGGGCAGACCACGTTGAATAATTGTTGAGGTAGGGAACTCGGGAGACATCTGACTTTCCGCTTCTACTTTGATATCGAATATATGCGAACATCGTCGGGTTCAACATACGTCATTAGGCTAAAAAATGACCAATTTTGGTTGCCATAAGCAAATTGTGTAGGTTTTTATACGCCAAATGGCGTATATAGAGCGGGAGTATTGCGCAAAGATGACTAACATTCTTGCTACGCAACTATTTACACCCTATGGTTACACTACTTATTTGAATGATTTCGTTGAACTATGTTGTTGTAATCTTAAGATGTGCTTATGATTTCTACTTTCACAATAACTGGTTGTAGCCTTTAAGGTTCGGGGAACAAGGTTGGACAAGCGTTTATTGGTAGTTGAGGATCATCCGATCGTA
>JBLHWY010000136.1:0-17340 GCA_047629195.1 Candidatus Azotimanducaceae bacterium | reverse complement strand
TAACTCGATACGCTTACTTTTATTGCAGAGTGCGAGGACTTCGTTCGGACTCATTAAAATTTCGCTCGGCGCTAGTACTGGCCGTTGCACATCATGGCGAAGATTCTCGAAACGACTTGCAGCTTCCTGCCATTGGTATTCTAGCGCTCTCTCGATATCCTGTGTGAAAACCAGAGGAGATGCCGGTAGGTAATCGAATAGCGATTCAAGTTCCGGAAAGAATAGTGACAGATAGTATTCTATTCCCGCTGGAGACATACCCTGTGACACATCCTGGTACAGCGGACAGTTACGTGGATCGCTGGAAAATTTTAGGTGCCACCTGTCCTTGAATTCAATAATTGCGGCTTCAGTCAGTGGGAATTCGCGTGCCGGTAACAAATTTACAGTGTCGACTTTTTCGATTGATAGCTGTGTTTCGGGGTCAAAAGTTCTGAGGGTATCGATTTCATCATCGAACAGATCTATTCTGTAGGGCAGGTTCGAGCCCATAGGAAAGATATCCATGATGGCACCTCGCACTGCGAATTCACCATGCTCAGCGACAGTGTCGACGCAGCGATAAGCAGAAGCTTCAAGCTTTCGACGCATTGTGTAGACGTCAAAGGTCTGCCCTGTTTCGAGCAGTAGGCTATTGCCCAGAGCAAATTGTCTCGGTGTGATTCGATGCATAAGACTCGAAGCAGGTACGATAAGCGCGCCGGAACTTTGTTCCGGTAAAGTGTTCAGAATCGCAAGGCGATCAGAAATGATATCTTGATGGGGCGAGAAGCCGTCGTAAATAAGTGTTTCCCAATCAGGAAACAACATCACGGGTTGATGACTCGGGAGAAAAAACCTTAGCTCATTTGCAGTGCGTTCCGCCGCTATTACATCGGGGGTTACAATTAGGCAGAATGCTTGGTCAGACTCAATTCTTTGTGCGATGGCAAGCGAAGCACTGCTGCCAGGCAAATTGCTCCAATGACGTCGTTCGCCAATTTTTGCAGGAATAGTGTGATGTCCAAGCTGAATATCGCTCATACTGTCCAGAAGCCTAAGGGTGCATTATTTGGGGTTGGGAAGATTACTATTTGCACCTCTAAATTCAAAGTGTAGAAGTTCGAAATGGTGAAATGAATGAAGGGCAAATTTGTTTTAATAGGCTTTACCATTTTCGGTGTTGTCATTGGCTGGACGTTACATTCACTATTTATGGGCGACGATCGCGTACGAACTTTGGCCAATGAGTCTTCGCAGTTACTGATTAATCAAGACTTAGCATGGTCCAATGTTGATGATTCTGTCATAGCTGACCTGAGTCTTCACGCTCTCTCGCTGAGATCTAGTGGTGAATACCCCGCGCAGGTTGCGCTGTTTGACAAAAGCGGCGTCGAGATTGGAAATAGAAAATTACCTTTTGACTTGTTGTTGAAACAAGTTTCCATAATGGAAGACAAAGGAGATTTTTCTGTTGCGATAGAAATTCTTCTGCAGGCAGCGTTGGTTGCCTCTGGTGAGATTGAAAACCAGAAATTTGAGTCAGCGCTTGCTCGCATTGTAGATCGCGCATCCAAGGAGCTTGTTTCGCAGCAGAGATTTGGTGTGCTAGATCAGCTTTATGAGCGGCTGACGCTCAAGTTACCTGAGTTAGCGGAGTATTATCTCAAGCTGGGGCTGCTGAGGATACGGATGGGAAACGAGCCTGGAGCTTTTCAACCTTTAGCGCAGATTCAAAACCACACTCAATATGGTGCCCAGGCGCGGCAATTATTAATTCAGCTTGAGGAAAGCCAGACCTATACGACCAAGCTAATTGATGAAATCCCACTCACTGTGATGAGGGGCCAATTTGTGGTCGAGGCGATCGTTGATCCTGATCGGAACGGAAAAGGAGCGACCATTCAATTACTGGTTGATACTGGCGCTGCGATGACAGCGATAGATGCTACTGTACTTGCGAGACTGGGATATGATTTAGAGGAGAGAACGGAGTATTTTGCGACTGCAAATGGCGTTGTTGAAGCGCCGGTAGTGACTTTGGGTGCGTTGATGCTTGGAAAGAGCACGATAAGTAGGCTATCTATCGGTGCGTTGAATTTGGGTTCGCAGTCGAACATCGACGGATTGCTGGGCATGAATTTTCTGAGACATTTTGAGTTTCGCTTGAACCAGGAAAGTCAAAAATTGGAGCTTCAGAGGCGTGAAGACTAGCGCTTTCAGTCGCAGGTGTTTCTTCGCCAAATGATGCCGCTCATTTTATGAGCTATTGCTTTGGCTCAACGGAAACTTGATAATATCACCCATTATCGACAGCCAAATTGCTCGTGCCTTTTTTTTTAGTAAAAGTGCATAAAATTCAAACACATAAATGAATATAGTTCAAAGGAGTCCCTAGTGGCACGACCGGGTTTAGAAGGGGTATTTGCAGATTGGAAAGAGCGTGAAGCATTAGCTGAAGCGATGATTCCAATGATTGGCGGATTATATCGTCGTAATGTTGTTATCTATATTCATGGTGTTCCGCTTTACAACCAATCTGTGATCGACTTGATGAAAGCCCATCGCTTCGTTCGTCAGTTAGAACAGAATGAGATGTCAGAGTTTGAAACCCATCCGATGCTGGCAATTCTTTGCAGTCTTGATCTTGGGCCTGCCCACGTTGATATTGGCAAGCTAGCGTCCCAGTACATGGACGATCCCCAGGGGCTTTCAATCAAAGCCTATGTCGAAATGCAGTGTCAAGACATCATGGGTCGACAGGACACGATTACCCATGAACCCGTCGATGTCGTGGTCTACGGGTTTGGGCGAATCGGTCGTCTGGTTACTAGATTATTAGTGGAGAAGACAGGTGGTGGACATAATCTGGTTCAACGAGCCGTAGTACTTCGTCCGCCTAAAGATCCAATACTTGATTTGAATCGCAGAGCGAGCTTACTCCGGCGTGATTCAATTCACGGCAACTTTAAGGGCACGATCCGAGTCGACGAAGAAAATCATGTCCTAGTCTGTAATGGTAATGTCATTCGGTTTATCTACGCTTCCGATCCTGCAAATATCGACTATTCTCAATACGGAATTAATAATGCGCTTGTCATAGACAGTTCGGGCGTGTGGCGTGACGAAGCAGGTCTGTCCCAACACCTGCAGTCCAAAGGTGTTTCAAAGGTCCTGCTGACCACTTCCGGGAAAAGTCCGCTGAAAAATATTGTATCGGGTGTTAACTCCTCACTGATTGAGCCTGAAGATCAAATTATTGCTGCTGGGTCCTGTACAACAAATGCCGTTGTGCCAGTATTGAAGTCAATGCTTGACGGTTTTGGAATTGAGCACGGACATCTAGAGACCGTGCATGCCTATACGGATGACCAGAATCTTCACGACAATATACATCCGAAAGCACGAAGGGGTCGAAGTGCAGCCTTAAACATGGTGCTGACTGAATCAAATGCCACCAGCTCTGTTGGGAAACTTTTGCCTGAACTGGAAGGTAAGCTAACTGGTAATTCAATACGTGTCCCCGTGCCGAATGTGTCGATGGCAATTTTGAATCTTAGTTTAAGTCGAGAAGTCACCAAAGAAGAAGTTAACGACTATCTGAGAGATATTTCGCTAAACTCTTCCATGCAACGACAAATCGGGTACACCATGTCGAATGAAGTTGTTTCTTCTGACTTTAATAGTGATAGGCATGCCGGCGTTATCGATTCAGATGCAACGATTGTTGATGGTAAACAAGCTGTTCTTTACGTTTGGTACGACAATGAGTTTGGCTACACCTGCCAAGTACTTCGGGTGGCGCAAAAAATGGCAGGTGTGAAATACCCTGTTGTGCCTCGTCAGCCTGCCAGCGAATTGCCAGACGCGGCTGTGCTTTAGCGAAGCAAGTTCTGCATCATAAAAAAGGCATACAAGTCATAAGCCGTGATGATGATTCATTCATAAGGCCCTTGATTCAAACAGGGCCGCTTTACCCCCTAGATTAATATCTTTCCGCCAACTATAATTGCCGCGTTTTTGAAGAGGATGGTTATCGCGAATCGCTTCTAGTTATTCTGATTCCCATATGTGGCGTAGTTCTAGCTCACATTAGGGTTATTCATCAAAGTAGCGGTTTTCAATGTGGGGTTCTCAGTGCAGGTTTCGTTTGGGGTTCTTGCAGCGAGTACACAATTTGATTTATCGCGGATATAAAGATAGAAACTCGAACTACACTTTAATACTTAAAATTTAGATCTTTTGTCAATTCTGAGAGGGTTCAGTCGCAAAACTCAAAATGGGTGTTGCAAATACTCTGTCTAATGACACATAGCCAGGTAACGGATGATAAAGACTAAGCAAGGGTTGAATTTACCCATTTCGGGCAGTCCCGAACAAAAAATCGATCAAGGTCGACCAACAAGAAGTTGCGCAGTTGTCGCATATGACTTTCCTGGCCTGAAGCCAACTATGGCTGTGGCCGAAGGTGACAAGGTTGTTGCCGGACAATTGCTGTTCACCGACAAAATGTCTGAAGGGATTAGCTACACTGCACCGGCAAGTGGCACAATTTCGGCTATTCACCGTGGTGCTAAGAGAGTATTCCAGTCGATTGTTATCGATATGGATAAAGAAAGTGATAGTGAAGCCATATCATTTGAGAGTTATCACACAGGTGACGTAAATAGTCGAACGAGACAAGAGGTCTCTGATCTGTTACTCGAGTCCGGCGAATGGACTGCGTTTCGTACGAGGCCATACAATAAAGTCCCAGCTTTGGCGACTACCCCCGCAGATATTTTTGTTACGGCGATCGACTCACGTCCTTTAGCCGCAGATCCGGCGCTCTACATTAATGAACAGAAAGAAGCATTCGAGACTGGTCTAACCGCGCTTGCTAAGTTGACGGATGGCGCTGTTTTCGTTTGTAAATCTGCTGACGCTGACATTTCATCCAGCGTGCCTGAGGCGAAGGTCGAAAGCTTTTCTGGCCCTCATCCTGTTGGATTAGTAGGCACGCATATTCATTTTCTATCGCCTGTTTCAGCAAATAAAACTGTTTGGCATATCGGTTACCAGGATGTCATTGCGATTGGTCAGCTATTTAACACGGGTAAATTGTTTTCCGAACGGGTCGTTGCACTTGCTGGTCCTGGTGTTGATAAACCCAGGTTAGTGAGAACTTTGCGGGGCGCGTCTTTGGATGAATTGGGTGCGGGAGAGTACAGGACGGGGAATCATAGAGTATTATCTGGTTCTGTATTTGACGGACGCACTGCTCAAGGGGCGCTAGCCTATTTGGGTCGTTATCATAATCAGGTTTCTGTACTGGCAGAAGGGACAGAACGAGAGTTTTTTGGTTTTGTTGCTCCTGGGTTGAAAAAGTTTTCTCTGACAGGATTATTCATGTCTTCTTTGTTTGGGCTGAAAAATCACGATTTTACAACCAGTACGGGTGGCAGTGAACGAGCGATGGTGCCTTTGGGTACCTATGAAAAAATGATGCCTCTCGATATTTTGCCGACCCAACTACTGCGAGCCCTTTTGGTTAACGATGTTGAAGTTGCTATCCAATTGGGATGTTTGGAGCTTGACGAGGAAGATCTGGCGCTGTGTACATTTGCATGTCCGGGGAAGTATGAATATGGACCGTATTTACGCCAAATGTTAACCATGATCGAGGCGGAGGGATAAGAAACAGATGTCACTTAGAGATGTTTTAGACGATATTGAGCCTCATTTTAGTAAAGGTGGGAAGTACGAAAATTTTTACGCGTTATTCGAGGCTGTAGACACAATATTGTACACACCCGGCAAAGTTACTGCCGGTGCGTCACATGTTCGAGACGCTGTGGACATGAAGCGGGTTATGACGACTGTTTGGTGGTGTGCGTTTTTTCCTATGCTTGCGGGCATGTATCACGTTGGTCATCAAGCAAACTTGGCCATGGATAGCATGGGAATTGAAGGCGTTGCAGGCTGGCGCGGTTGGCTCATCGAGCTGCTTGCGGGATACGATGCTGAAAATTGGTGGCATTGCATAATCTACGGTGCATCGTTCTATGTACCTATTTACGTTGTGACCTTTGTTGTTGGTGGATTTTGGGAAGTGCTTTTCGCGGCCAAAAGAGGCCACGAGATCAACGAAGGTTTTTTTGTTACCAGCATTTTATTTTCTCTGATACTGCCTGCGACGATACCGCTATGGCAGGTGGCTATCGGTATTAGCTTTGGTGTGGTGATTGGTAAAGAAATTTTTGGCGGTGTAGGTAAAAATTTCCTTAACCCCGCGTTGACTGCTCGGGCATTCATCTACTTTGCATATCCCGCTGAGTTGTCGGGAGACTCAGTATGGACTGCAGTAGATGGGTTTAGTGGTGCGACACCGCTAGGTATTGCCGCATCGACCGGTGTTGAAGGGTTGATGGCTGAGCTCACCTGGGTGGACGCTTTCCTCGGAAACATGCAGGGTTCTGTAGGTGAAACCTCTACTTTGGCAATATTTATTGGAGGTGCGATTCTACTTTACACGCGGATCGCCTCATGGCGAATTATGTCGGGTGTTTTTATTGGTATGGTTGTAATTTCTTCCTTGTTCAATCAGGTTGATTCTGGCAATCCAATGTTTAGTGTGCCTTGGTACTGGCATCTTGTCCTCGGTGGCTATGCGTTTGGTATGATATACATGGCGACAGACCCAGTGTCCGCCTCGATGACAAATACTGGCAAATGGATATATGGTGGTCTTATTGGCGTCATGGTCGTTTTGATTAGAGTGATTAATCCAGCGTTTCCAGAAGGCATGATGCTGGCGATATTGTTTTCAAATCTGTTCGCACCTCTTATCGACTGGTTTGTTGTGCAATCGAATGTCAAGAGGAGGCTAGCTCGAAGTGTCTGATTCACAAGAAAACCCTACCCCTAACCCTTCAGATAAGAACCCTGTGCCCAAAAACAAGGACTCAATGGCTAATGTTTTGACCGTTGCGCTTGGCGTGTGCTTCGTTTGTGCCATTATTGTTGCAGGCTCTGCGGTGTCTCTGAAGCCAACGATTCAAGCAAACAAGGCGCTGGATAGAAACAAAAACATCCTGATTGCAGCGGGCCTCTATAAAGCTGGGGAAACGCAGGATTCTGATATCGACGGGTTGTTTGAGCAGTTTACAATTCGCGTCGTTGATTTGGAACAGAAGCGCTTCCTGGATGAAGATCAGATCACTGCCGCCGGCATAGATGTAAGTAAATACGATCAGCGCAAAGCTGCGAAGGTTCCTGAAATGTCGATGGAGCTCACCAACGACCAAGACATCGCCTCGATTAGTCGGCGAGCCAGGTACAGCGTGGCTTATTTTCTAGAAAAAGACGGTAAGATTGATAGGATTGTGTTGCCCGTGCATGGATACGGACTTTGGTCTACGCTCTATGGCTTCTTGGCACTTCAGGGGGATGGCAACACAGTTGCGGGTATTACGTTCTATGAACAAAAAGAAACCGCAGGATTGGGCGGTGAAGTAGACAATCCCCGTTGGAAGAACCTCTGGGTTGGCAAAGAAATATACGATGATGGTGAAGTTGCTCTAACAGTAATCAAAGGTTCGGTTGATCCATCATTGCCTCAAGCAGTTCATCAGATTGATGGTTTAGCTGGTGCAACTTTGACCAGCAAAGGCGTAGAGAACCTCATTGCTTATTGGTTAGGTAAGGAAGGATTCGGTCCGCTGCTTGCGAATCTGCAAGGTTAATGCGCGTTGTGAGATCAAATCGTTTCAATGGTTGGTTCAATACGGAAATTTATATCAAGTGATTAGGAGTCAGTAAGTGTCTCAAAATGTGAAAGAGGTCTTGTTCGGACCTATATTGCAGAACAATCCAATTGGTTTACAAATATTGGGTATTTGTTCTGCTCTGGCGGTCACGAGCCAAATGAGCGTTGCGCTTGTTATGTGTATAGCACTAACTGTAGTGACGGCTTTTTCTAATCTATTCATCTCGATGATTCGTAAAAGTATACCTAGCAGTATTCGAATCATTGTGCAGATGACAATTATCGCGTCGCTGGTTATCGTCGTCGATCAGATTCTTGGTGCGGTAGCCTATAACATGAGCAAGCAGCTAACAGTATTTGTTGGCCTGATTATTACCAACTGTATTGTAATGGGTCGTGCTGAAGCCTTTGCGATGCAAAATCCTCCAGGCATCAGTTTTCTCGATGGCATCGGTAATGGCTTGGGTTATAGCGCTGTGTTGATGGCCGTTGCTGTTGTCAGAGAGTTCTTTGGTTCTGGTAGCTTGTTCGGAATAGAAATACTGAAGTTAGTCACTAATGGTGGTTGGTATAACCCGATGGGGATGATGTTGTTACCACCAAGTGCATTTTTTATTATTGGTTTGTTGATTTGGGCAGTGAGAGCTTCGAGGCCAGAGCAGGTCGAAGAAGCTGAATATGAAATTGGCGGACACACAGCACTCACGCGTGCGATGTGATCCTACTAGTTTGAGGTTATAGACACCGAGCTAAGACGTCTCTTATTGCGACATAGAATTTAATCAGGATCTGGAAATGTTTGAGTACTACTTAAGTCTTTTTGTGAAGGCTGTTTTTATCGAGAATATGGCACTAGTGTTCTTTTTGGGGATGTGTACATTTATTGCTATCTCCAAAAAAATCGAAACGGCTATAGGCTTGGGCATTGCAGTTATTGTGGTCCAAGTAATCACTGTTCCCGTAAACAATCTTATATACGCGTACTTGTTGGCGGATGGTGCGCTAGCCTGGGCTGGCTTGCCTGATGTTGATTTGAGTTTCCTAGGTTATTTGAGCTACATCGGCGTTATTGCTGCGATTGTTCAAATTCTTGAGATGTTCCTCGACAAGTATGTACCTGCTCTGTACAACGCTCTAGGTGTTTTTCTGCCGCTAATCACAGTGAACTGCGCTATTTTAGGTGCTTCGTTGTTTATGGTAAATCGTGACTACAATTTTTCAGAAAGTGTTGTTTATGGTGTTGGCGCAGGTGTTGGTTGGGCGATAGCGATCGTGGTTTTGGCCGCTATCCGAGAGAAGATGAAGTACAGCGATGTCCCAGAAGGTCTGCGTGGTCTGGGCATCACATTTATTACGGTAGGCTTGATGTCGTTAGGCTTCATGTCATTTGGTGGAATTTCACTCTAGTTCGAAGTTGGATATGACTACAGAAATAATTTTAGGTGTTTCCATGTTCACCATCATTATCATGATGTTGGTGTTTATTATTCTAGCCGCTCGAAAGCAGTTGGTTAGTACAGGCGATGTCTCGATCGAGATTAATGGCGATCCGGACCAGTCTCTTGAGATTGCTGCTGGCGGCAAGCTGCTAACAACATTGTCAGACGCGGGTATCTTCCTGTCATCTGCTTGTGGTGGTGGCGGTACTTGCGGGCAGTGTCGATGTCGTGTGTTGGATGGCGGTGGATCTATGCTGTCGACCGAGGCGAGTCATTTCACTCGCGGAGAAGCTCGCGATGGTTGGCGCTTAAGTTGCCAGACTGCTGTGAAACAAGACATGAAAATCGAAGTGCCAGCTGAGATCTTCGGTGTTAAACGTTGGGAGTGTGAAGTCATTTCCAATGATAACGTTGCGACATTTATCAAGGAGCTGATTCTTAAGTTGCCTGACGGTGAAGAAGTCGACTTCAGAGCCGGTGGATTTGTTCAGTTTGAAATTGATCCGTATGACATCGAGTACAAAAACATCGAAGTTGATGAAGAGTACAGAGGTGATTGGGAAAAGTTCGGTGTATTTGAAAACAAATCTAAGGTAGATGAAACAACCATTCGCGCTTATTCGATGGCGAACTATCCCGAAGAAAAAGGCATCATGAAGTTCAACATTCGAATTGCGTCGCCCCCGCCGGGTACGGACTTCGAACCTGGCAAGATGTCATCCTACCTGTTCACCCTCAAGCCTGGAGATAAGGTCACGATATTTGGACCCTTCGGTGAGTTCTTTGCTAAAGAGACTGAAGCAGAAATGGTCTTTGTTGGTGGTGGAGCGGGAATGGCGCCGATGCGAGCGCATATTTTTGACCAACTACTTCGGCTGGATACTAAACGAAAAATTACATTCTGGTATGGCGGTCGTAATGAGCGCGAGCTATTTTATGTGGACGAATACGATAAACTAGCAGCAGAGCACGATAATTTTGAATGGCATGTTGCATTGTCAGATCAGGGCATAGAGGGTTGGACAGGATATACAGGTTTTATTCACAATGTCTTGTTTGAGAACTATCTCGAGGAACATGCTGCGCCAGAAGACTGTGAGTTCTATATGTGTGGCCCTCCGATGATGAATTCAGCAGTGATTCAAATGCTTGAAGACCTTGGCGTTGAGCGCTCCAACATTTTCCTTGATGACTTTGGTGGTTAAACAGTATTTTGCCCTATCGTCGGCCCTCATGGGCCGACCGACACATAAAGACTTATGTTAACTTAGCTCTGTGTCCATAGAGCGCCATGAGCAAAATGACAATAGGAAGATAAAAGTACTACGCTAGAGCGCAGAAATTACTTTGGTTTGCGCTCAGGCATTTTTTCTTCGCTGATGTCGTACCCAGCTTCCGGTTGGATGCAGAGATAGGTTCCGTCGTCTCGTTTTTCCGTCCAGGGCAATACCTCAATAATAGCTCTAGATTTGCTTGCAGTGATTGCCTCATCCACCGTCCCACTTTTTGCCAACATCTCAATGTTAAGCCGCGTCGGGAAAATAATGGTGTATTTACCATTGGCACCTCCCTCAAGTGCATCATTTGGAGATATCCACACCGAATCAACCGACTCATGTCCATCGTGAATCGCCGTGTGATCGGCAGGAGCTTCAACGATATAGAACCAGGTGTCGAATCGCTTCGGCATCATGGTAGGGGTTGTCCAATGTGAAAATGGAACCAGTAGGTCACAAGCAAGATACAAATCTTCCTGCTCGAGAAACATTGCCATAGTGATTTCATTAGCGTTTAGGCGATCACGATACGGTTCGAGCCCTTCAAGCCGATCACCGGATATTAGCTGGTTAGTTCCTGGCGCGCGGGCGAGCAACACACCACACTCTTCAAAGACTTCTCTAATAGCGCCAACCTGAAGTGCAAGCACATCATCGGTCAAATCTTCAGTGTTAGGGCAACGGTCTCGGACAAGTCGGTCACCAGGGTCAATTTTTCCACCCGGAAAGACAAGTGCGCCTGAGGCAAAATCAATTTGATGATGGCGTACAACCATGAATACTTCAAATCCATTATTGGTTTTTGAATCTCGGACCAACAAAATTGTTGACGCGGGAACTGGTGCTGGTGCGGCGCTTTCTTTTTTATTTTTCATTTTAGATGCTCTGTTCTTTTGTGATTAGCCAGGTTTCAGATTCCTTTACCAGAATAACTCGTTTTCTTGCGACGTCTTCGTATCGATCTGAAGTGTAGGTTTGTTTGAAAATAATCTCCGCTTTGTCTGCTCCTGTCACTTCAACTTTTTCAAGGACAGCAGATACTTTAATGAAATCTGGCCGTGCTAAGCGTGAGCGCCTGAGTACTTCCCATTGGCTGCGTGATCGATTGCCAGGAACCTCAAACTGGCTGGAATAATGTGCAAGGTAACGATCTGCATCCTGTTTCGACCAGGCTGCTGCCCAATTTTCAATAATTGATTCGAGTTCTAGCCTTGTTTCTTGATTCAGTCGAGTAACGGGCTGATATAGTGGTGCAGTCTGAGGTGGTCTTTGTGCCTCGTTTGCTGCTAAATCAGAAACTTTCATTGAACCATTTTCTTGCTCGCTGCTACTTTTCATCTTATCTTGAGCTTCGAGTGATGCTGCGGTAATGCTAGCCACCGGTTCAGATAACTCGGGGGCCCTGCCGCTCGGTGCTATAGAAGGTGGGGCATCGGCATTAGTGGTGGTATTAACAAGCTCGTCATCTTCAAAAATACCGTTGTATACCGCACCATCTGGCAAGATCATGGTGCCTGGTCCGCTGCGCTGATCATTTTTAAAGTTTCCTACGAAGCGCGTACCATCCTGCCAGAAAATAGTGCCTTTGCCAGTACGCTTTCCATTAACAACACCACCGACATATCGGGTACCATCGGGCCACATCAGTGTTCTTGTTGCAGGCTCGGTCGCGGGGGTCGTTTGCTCCTCTGCAAAAGCCGGGACGATGAGAATAAAATATATGAAAATTAGTAATTTAGTGTTGCTCATTCAAGTGGCTTAACTGAGTTGTCGAAGGAGAACAAATAGTATCATCTCGCAAGCCAGAAAACTAAACGCTGAGCAGCGTCTAAGCCCTGAGCAGGCGATTAGATTGATTGACTAATTGATTGGCTAAAAGCATGGAGTTTTACGGCCGCAGCCATGATTCTTTTAGGCTCAATGATCCAAGGGCCATCGGCACGAATTGATACGAGGGCGGACTGTCCCGCAGTAAGTTGAATTTCTCTATCACCATCGAAGGCCAAGATACCGGGGCCCTCTATAGAATTCACGTCTTCGAGCTCGACTTTATCGTAACTTTCTATGCCTATCTTGTCATAGAGACCCGGAGAAATGGGTACTTCGAGCTGTAACTCTGCACTTTCTGAACAGCGAAGTTTTACGCCAAAGTTATCCTCTGCTCCGCATGGCATCAGAAACCCGCCAATGGGTGAGATGCCAACTGAGGCCGCTTCAGATCTCGCAAGGAAAATATTTGTAATGTTTGCAGCTGAGAAAGGGAGAAAACTTCCTATTTGGTCGTTTTTTAAAAGAATAGCATCGACTAGCGCAATGTCTGATTGGCCGTCAGTAGATGTGATGTGAATTTGCTTACACCGATAACAGTTATTTTCGACGGGTACTTTGCCCGAACAGATTAACCCAGCGGCTGCACCTGCGATTGAAGCCTCGACCATTTGCGGGAACACGTTGTTTGTTCCAGTGGACAAAGGTAACAGCACGGCGTCCGGACACGTTCTGGCAACGATACGGTTTGTGCCGTCACCACCTAGAACGATAAAGGTACGACAGCCAGCTTCCCACATCTTTTTAGCGGCTGTTACAGTATCCTGAGCGCTATGTTTTAGCTTAAAGTTAAGCATTTTAACGCGGTCTTTTTCGACAATGTTCTCTATTGCACGTTCACTTATGCGAAAGGGCTCGTTTGCGAGATACACTTCACTTACACCATAGTGAAACGCACCCAGAACCAGTCTGGTGACTTGCTGTTGCTTGTCATGGTGGGCGCTTATGCTCGCCCTAGCCGCAACTCTGCGAACGTCTCTGCCGGACATTGGGTTTACTATAATGCCGAGTGGATGCATTGTTTAGTCTCAATTAACTTGGTGTTTTTATCAGATCAATCTTTCCGTAAAAGTCATTATTACAGCTAGCTTTTACGCGTGAATACCCACTGGTCATCTGAGGAAAAAGCGGGATTGAATACATACCCATCAACGTCGAAGGATTTGATATCTGTTGGTTTGTTAATTCTGTTTTTGACGATGTAGGTTGTCATAGATCCGCGGGCTTTTTTTGCATAGAAACTGAGCACTTTGTATGTCCCCCCACTATAGTCCTTAAAAACTGGGGTAATTACGGGAGAATTAAAGCTATTTCTCTGTACGGATTTAAAGTATTCATTAGATGCGAGATTGATGAGCGTTTTGCTTCTATGGCCGGCGAGTTCTTGATCCAAAGATTCAGCGATGCAAGAGCCCCAATAGTCGTACAAGTCTTTTCCTTTTGCATTCTTTACTTTTGTGCCCATCTCTAACCGGTATGGTTGGATGAAATCGAGTGGACGTAGCAGACCATACAGACCAGAAAGAATCCGCAAATTCTTTTGCACGAATGTGAAATCTCGCTGAGTGTAAGTTTCCGCAGCAAGCCCAATATAAACGTCTCCCTTGAACGCCAGCAGCGCTTGTTTGGCATTATCTTTGGTAAAAGGAATTTGCCACTCTTCAAATCGTTTTTGGTTCAATTCTCCTAGTTTGGGACTGATACGCATCAGTTTCGATAGATCCTTTGCGCTGTGTTCACGCATGATCTCAACGAGCTGCGAGGATCGCGACAAAAATGCCGGATCGGTTGCGGTTCGGGTTAATGGAGGAGATTCAAAATCCAGAGTTTTGGCGGGCGAAATAACAGTGATCATTGGTTCTAGTTTCATCGGTAAGCTAAAGCGAGAATATTATATTGCTCTTTGATTGAAAGGAAGCAGTGATCGAATTTGAGCGTGAAATTCATAAGGTAAATGTAACCCCTTGTAAGGGAGTATTAGACATAAATGGCTGGATGAAGCAAAATCGAGCAAAACATAAAAGTGACGGGGTTCAAATAGAATCACCGGATACGGGGCGCTAGTGATGAAAAATCCACTAAAACGTTGGGACGTCTTTCTCACACTTTTGGTTCTGCTGTTAACAATACCAGCGGAAAGATTTGAATTGTTTTCTCTAATCGAAGACCAGACCATATCTTTTCGACATATATTACGTAACTCACTGGGTGATCCTGAAGATCGGCGACTACGAGACGATATTATCATCGTAGCGTTGGATGAATCGCTTTATGAGGAATATGGGAGTTTCCCATTCCGGAGAACGGATCTTGGAAAAATATCGTCGACATTAAACAGCTTAGGCGCGTCAGTGATCGGGATGGATTTTCTAATGGATTTTCGCAGCTCTTATGGTGAGGATGAGCCCACTGCGGCAATGTTTGCTGAGGGTGACAAAACACTATTGGTCTCTTTCGCAACATTTGCTGAGGGGAAGTTTCAGAATCTTACCTACCCGAATGATGTCCTGCGGGCGCCAACGAAGTCTGGTTACTCAAATCTCGCAGACACAAGTGCTATCGTCGGGAATCTTGCGAGGCTACGTATTCACGAATCAATCACTAATAACAAAGATGGTTGGCCATTTGCGATTCAGGCACTTGCGTTATATTGGAATGTTGAACCAACTTTAGAGGATGGTGTATTGAAGCTGGGGGAACATGCGTCGATTCCCTTGGATCATAATAGCGATATGTACATAGATTTCCCTCAATTGGACGCCGGAACACAATACCTCAGTGAAGGGCAGGCTGGATTTTCAGCTTTGGAGATTCTGGATATCCAGGACTTATCTGAGGAAGAAATGGAAGAGTACGAATACATTTTTGCAGATAAGATCGTGCTTGTGGGTGACACCTGGGAGGTTACGCACGATAAGTTTAATACGCCAGTAGGGCCAGTCTATGGTGTGGAGATTATTGCTGACACGATCAATACAATTCTAAACGGTGCCCCATTGCGACCGGCTAGTATATTGGTAGAAACTATTTCGACTTTCCTTTTTCTCGTGCTTCTCTTATGTACTGGTGCCTTTCGCAGTATGTTGGTTCGTGTGATGGCGGCCTTTATGGTTTATGTACTATTCGCAGGGGTCGCGACTCTTTTTTATTCCTCGTTCGGTATTGTTATTTCTATGGCTTACGCAATGCTGGCGGGCATGTTCGCGATTGTCTTCATGAGCTTCAGGTCTTACTCCATTGCAGAACAGAACCAGAGAGTTTCATTCGCGGATTCTGCTGAAAGTAACCGCATGCTGGGGTTAGCGTTTCAGTCACAGGGGCAGCTTGATTCCGCGTTTGAGAAATTCCGTAAGTGTCCTCGAGATGATGCATCCTTTGAGCTGATTTACAATCTGGGGCTTGATTACGAACGCAAGCGGCAGTTTAACAAAGCTCAAGCTGCTTACGAGTACGTCGCAGAGATCAATACTGAGTTTAGGGATGTTACCAAGCGTATAAAACGTTGTGAGTCGATGGAAGATGCCGTTTTGATGGGAGGTGCAACCCAAGGCGTGCTGATGGGGACTGTCATAAATGATGACGGTACTGTAGAGAAGCCCATGCTTGGTCGATATCAAGTAGAGAAAGAACTCGGTCAAGGCGCGATGGGGGTTGTGTACCTTGGTAAGGACCCAAAGATAAATAGAGCCGTTGCAATAAAAACAATGGGCTTGTCAGCAGAATTTGATTCAGACGAACTCGTTGAGGTTAAAGAGCGATTCTTTCGAGAGGCTGAATCTGCTGGTAGGCTTAATCATCCAAATATTGTCTCTATTTATGATGCCGGAGAAGAAAATGATCTGGCTTATATCGCGATGGAGTTACTCAAGGGATATGACCTGGATAAGCATATTAAGAAGGAAGATTTGTTACCGCTAGCTAAGGTGATTCAGATTGCAATCGACTGTGCTGAGGGACTTGATTATGCTCATTCCCAGAAGGTTGTACATCGGGATATC
Organism: Candidatus Azotimanducaceae bacterium; assembly: GCA_047629195.1. Lineage (GTDB taxonomy): Bacteria > Pseudomonadota > Gammaproteobacteria > Pseudomonadales > Azotimanducaceae > UBA4582. The sequence goes on along the minus strand of JBLHWY010000136.1, from coordinate 1,073 downwards.
AAGCCATCTAACATCATGTACGATCCAGAAACAGGAGTGGTCAAAATCACTGATTTTGGTATTGCGAGAATCACAGATTCAAGTAAAACCAGAACCGGCACAGTCTTAGGCACGCCTAATTACATGTCTCCTGAGCAGTGCATGGGCAAGAAGGTTGATGGACGTTCTGATTTGTTTTCTCTTGGCGTTCTGATTTATCAATTAAGCTCCGGTACATTGCCATTCAATGGAGACTCAATGGCGACTTTGATGTATTCAATCGTTAATGATCCTCCTATTGACATAAAGAAGCAGAAGGCCGATATACCTTCAACACTCCGGAAAGTTATTCATAATGCGATAGGGAAGAAGCCCGAAAAACGGTATCAATCGGGTAAGAAAATGGCAGACCATTTGAGGGTTTGCCTAGAACGATTGCAGGTGGACAGTGAGGTACTCGATTCATGAGCATGAAGGGCAAGTTGGAATTTGTTTGCCGAACAGATGTTGGTCAAGTGCGCGATCACAACGAAGACTACATTAGTTACGATGCAGAATTAGGTTTCAGTTTGCTTGCGGATGGCATGGGTGGGTTAAACGCGGGTGAGGTGGCTAGCTCAATGGCAGTGCACTTGCTCATGGATGATTTAACGGCCCTGAAATCTGGCAAGTCAACCTTGTCGGCTGAACTTGATTCCGATGCTTTAGGCGTGCCACTAAGTTGCAGAATGATTCGGCACCTTGTTGAGAGGGCTAATAGTGCTGTATTCCACGTCTCTCAAACCCAGCCACAATGTCGGGGAATGGGAACGACGATTGTTGTTGGAATGTATGAAGATAACCATTTGATCGTCGGGCATATCGGCGATTCTCGGGTGTATCGATATAGAGGGAGCAATCTAGAACAGATCACGCGCGACCATAGTTACGTGCAAGAGTTAATAGACAAGGGGTTGTTTACCAAGGAACAAGCCAGAGCCTCAGACAAAAAGAATGTTGTAACTCGGGCGTTGGGCGTGGGTCCGACTGTAGAAGTTGAAGTCCGTGAGTACCCTGTAAAGGTCGGTGACATTTATTTGATGTGTTCTGATGGG
>JBLHWY010000135.1:0-17433 GCA_047629195.1 Candidatus Azotimanducaceae bacterium | reverse complement strand
TCATTGGCACCTTAACAACGGCTCTCATGTTCCTGTCGCCCATTTTTTACCCTGCATCAGCGTTACCCGAAAAGTTCCAGCGTTTACTTCTTCTGAATCCCCTATCCCCGGTCATCGAACAAGTACGAGGTGTTCTGATGTGGGGTCAGGTGCCAGACTGGCGCTTCCTTAGTGGATACATTCTTTTCTCAATGATTATCGCGTGGGTGGGTTTCGCCTGGTTCCAAAGGACGCGAAAAGGATTTGCCGATGTCCTCTGAAGTCGCCATATCAGTAACTGGTATTAGTAAACACTATCAGATCTATGAAGCGCCTAGCGATCGCCTTAAGCAAATGCTGGCGAGGGGACGAAAACAATATTTTCGCGAATTTGAAGCGCTCAAAAACATTTCTTTTGAAGTCCGAAAAGGCGAGACCGTTGGCATCATTGGTCGCAATGGCAGCGGCAAATCGACTCTGCTACAGATTATCTGCGGTACCTTAAACCCCACCAGCGGAACGCTTCAAACAAAGGGAAGAATTGCGGCCTTGTTAGAGCTGGGTTCAGGTTTCAATCCTGATTTCACGGGCCGAGAAAACATCCACATGAACGCCACCATTCTTGGGCTCTCAAAATCAGAGATCGAAGAACGATTTGATGACATCGCCGCATTTGCAGATATTGGTGAGTTTATTGAACAACCTATAAAAAGCTATTCCAGCGGCATGGTTGTCAGGCTAGCATTCGCAGTAGCGATCAATGTTGACCCTCAGATACTGGTGGTTGATGAAGCACTGTCAGTCGGTGATGAACTATTTCAACGAAAATGTTTTGCCCGCATTGAGGCTATACGGGCTAAAGGAGCGACAATTCTTTTCGTTTCTCATTCTGGCGGCACCATCATTGAACTCTGCGACCGAGCAATACTTTTAGATAGCGGCGAGAAGTTGACCGAGGGCGTGCCTAAGCAAATCGTCGCTCGTTATCAAAAACTCTTATACGCGCCTGCTGAAACGCAAGAAGCAGTACGCGATCAAATTAGAAACGCTATTGTAAAAGGTACAGATATTGAGGATGAAGAGGCTTCAGGCGGCGATGACACAGAAGCCACACCGCAGGAGTCACGTCTAAAAGAGACCTATGACCCAAACCTCAATCCGAACAGTACGGTCGCCTACGAGTCCCACGGCGCGCACATAGAATCGCCCGCGATCCTGACGCTAGCAGGAGAGCAGGTGAACCATCTGATCAGAGGGCAGACCTACCGATATACCTACATTGTAAGGTTCACACGGAGCGCATCGAAGATCGCCTTTGGGATGTTAATTAAAACGACTTCAGGCGTCGAACTCGGCGGTAGCGTGTCAGCACCCAACACTCGTAATGGAATGGAATATGCCGAATCGGATACAATGTACCGCATTGAATTTCGTTTTCAGTGTCACCTGAATCCAGGCGTCTACTTTCTAAATGCTGGAGTCACAGGCGAAGCCCAGGGAACTGAAGGTTATCTCCATCGAATGGTAGATATCGCAATGTTTAGAGTAATGGCTGAACAGAATGACCTAGCGACAGGTTATGTAGATTTTAACTGTTATCCGGAAATTGAAGACATCAGCACCGACCCAACAAATACACCCCCAGATCGTTTACAAGCACCAAAACAGGAATAATGTGACAGAGACTAATCATCGACTAATTGTTGTGCTCGGTATGCACCGAAGCGGCACAAGTGCGATCACCCGCGCGCTCAAGGTACTCGGTATTGACCTGGGTGACCGACTGCTTTCCGCCGCTGAAGGTGATAATGATAAGGGGTACTGGGAAGACATGGATTTCAATACGCTCAATATTGAAATGTTGCATGCTCTCGATAAAGATTGGTATCACACTTCTCCGATTGATCAGATTGATTTGGAGATACTGAACAAGCGAGGCTATTTTCTTAAGGCCGGAAAACTACTCAACAAAAAGCTCAAAGATAGAAAGTTGTTTGGGCTCAAAGATCCCAGAATGGCCAAGCTTTTACCTTTCTGGAAGGACGTCTTTGCCAAGTGCGACATCAACGTTAACTATGTTCTGGCTATTCGGCATCCTTTGAGCGTCGTTAAATCCCTTGAGAAGCGAGGCTGGGAAAGCCGAGAGAGAAGCTATCTGCTTTGGTTGAATCATGTTATCGCCAGCCTTTCACTGACTGACAGTAACGCTAGAGTGTTGGTTGACTACGATCACCTTATGCGGGATTCGGCGAACGAGTTAGCACGCATGGCGCAAAGCCTAACTCTCTCGATTGATAAAAAGGAACTTGCCTATTATCAATCTGAGTTTCTGGATCCTGGCTTACAACACAGCGAGTATCAGCCAAAAGACTCTAGCCTTGATCCGTGCTGTCCAGCCTTGGCTGCAGAGATTTACTTGAAGCTACAGGATGTAATTTCAGAAACCGGCTGCGCTGACGACAAGGCATTCCAGCATCAAGTGACCCAATGGACGGACGAGTATAATCGTTTACGACCAATCCTGGCTCACATCGATCACGCAGTCGTCCAGTCAATGCAGGCAGAGCATCAACAGACACAAAAAGAATCAGAGAATCTCGAGCTACGCAAAAACAATGTTGAATTAGACGGATTAGCTACCCTGCTTCGCGATGAAAAAACTGAGTCTGAAACTGCCCGTGCGAAACTCAAGGAAAGTCTCCTCGAACGAGGGGAGCAAATCACAGAGAGTCGAAGACAGCTGATTGAGTATGACGGGCTTGTGCATAAACTCAATCGGGATATTACAGGCCTTAATGAAGACGTCACAAACCGTGATGACCAGATAGCGGAAAGCCGTCGAGAACTCATAGAGTACAACGGTCTCGCACAGAAGCTTAATGGCGATGTTGCTGAACTGAATGAAATCGTCAGAGATCGAGATACCAAAATTGAAGCGGATCGTCTAGAGCTCATAAATTATGACGGCCTAGCACAGAAGCTTAATGCCGATGTTGCTGAGCTGAATGAAATCGTCACAGATCGAGATACCAAAATTGAAGCGGATCGTCTAGAGCTCATAAATTATGACGGCTTAGCACAGAAGCTTAATGGCGATGTTGCTGAACTGAATAAAATCGTCACAGATCGAGATACCAAAATTGAAGCGGATCGTCTAGAGCTCATAAATTATGACGGCCTAGCACAGAAGCTTAATGGCGATGTTGCTGAACTGAATGAAATCGTCATTGATCGAGAAACTGAGATAGAAGAGCATCTTCGAGCGCTTGTAGCACTGAAAGACACCATCACAGAGCAAGAATCTCAATTAGAAGCGAATCTTAGACAACTCGTTGAAAATGATGGAACCTTTGAGACGCTCAATAGGAATATCTCCGCGCTGACGGAGGAGATTGGCATCTCTCATCAACATGCAAACACCCAAGTTGAAATTCTTAACCATAGGGAACATGAGGCCACGGACTTACGCGAGGCGCTGATCAAGCTAGAGACGCTATGCGAGCATCGCTTAAGAGAGATCGAAACACTGACAATCCATTTGAGTGAAACGCATGCATCCACCAGCTGGCGTATTACATCACCCATCCGACTCGTCAAAAATACATGCACATCTCTCTATTCGAACATGTTTCGTACCAGCAAAAAAAATAACGGTTTTAATGCTGACTGGTATCTGGAACAGAATCCCGATGTCAAAATAAGTGGTCACGACCCGCTAGCTCACTATTTGCAATACGGTGAGGCAGAGGGTCGCCCTCCCCGGCCTGCATCCTTCTTCTCTCGAAATAGAAACCGACTTCAAATACTGACTTCGCTGACGTCGGAGGTTATCAAGGAAACTGGCGGTATATACCCGGCACTAAAGAAGGCCGGCGGAATCATCCAGCGCGAAGGATGGGTTGGTTTTAGGAGACGCATTCTGCATTCGTACAATGTACGCTTCAATAAACCTGCTATTGAACAAGACTACATAAACTGGATAGACCAATACGACACGTTGACTGCTGATTCACGGTCTTATCTGGCGGAAAAATGCAAAAATTTTAGCCATCAGCCACTTATTTCCATCGTAATGCCAGTCTACAACGCAAACTCGATATGGCTCGCAGAAGCTATAGAATCAGTATGTAATCAAATATATCAAAATTGGGAATTATGCATTGCTGACGATGCCTCTACAGATAAATCTATCCGACCACTTTTGGAGCGATACGCCGCACAAGACCCCAGAATCAAGTTGGTGTTTAGGGAACAAAACGGCCACATATCAGCCACCTCAAACTCAGCTCTCGAAATCGTAGAAGGTGAATGGATTGCGCTTTTAGATCACGACGACTTATTGTCTGAACACGCATTATTCTGGATAGCTGACTGTATCGACAAAAACAAAAGTGTTCAGATGATTTACTCCGATGAAGATAAGATCGATGAAGGAAGCGTCAGGTCATCACCCTATTTCAAGTGTGACTGGAATATTGATCTCTTCTACTCACAGAATATGTTTAGCCATCTAGGTGCATACAGGACAAACTTAGTAAATTCTGTTGGTGGTTTTCGGCTTGGTATAGAAGGCTCTCAGGACTATGATCTGGCATTACGCTGTATCGAAAAAATAGATCAGGACGACATCAAGCACATACCCAGAGTGCTATACCACTGGCGAATACACGCAGAAAGTACCGCCAGCTCTTCAGATGCAAAACCCTATGCCATGATTGCGGGTGAAAGAGCGCTCAACGAACATTTTGAGCGATCGGGGATTCATGCCACAGCAGAACTGCTCGGGCATGGCTATCGCACTAGGTATGCGCTTCCCAGCGAATTACCGCTAGTCAGCCTGATCATTCCAACACGCGACAACCTATTTTTACTTAAACAATGTATCAAAAGCATTTTGGAAAAAACCAACTACCCCAATTATGAGATATTAATCTTCGACAATGGCTCTGTGGAACCTGACGCCGTCAAGTATTTGAAGAAGATACAAAAAAATCCTCTTATTCGCGTTATACACGACGATAGACCATTCAATTATTCAGCTCTCAACAACCAAGCAGTGGCGCAGGCTAAGGGAGAGATCGTTGGCCTTTTAAACAATGACATTGAAGTGATAAGTAAAGACTGGCTAGATGAGATGGTGAGCCTCGCGCTACAGGAAAATGCAGGTGCAATTGGCGCTAGGCTATTGTATCCAAATGACACGGTCCAGCACGCCGGCATTATTTTGGGCTTTGGCAAAGAGAGAGTTGCGGGGCATGCCCACATTAAATTTTCAAAATCTGATTTCGGCTATTTTGGACGCGCCACACTCATGCAGTCATTCTCTGCCGTCACGGCCGCCTGCCTTGTTATCAGAAAAGATATCTATGATGAAGTTGAAGGACTCAATGAAAACGAGCTTGGTGTCGGTTTTAATGATGTCGACTTTTGTTTACGCGTGAGGGCAGCCGGCTACAAGAATGTATGGACACCCTACGCCGAGCTATACCATCATGAATCAGCTTCACGGGGGCATGAAGACGATGCCGAAAAACGCGACCGATTCGAGAAAGAAGTTGAGTACATGCAGGCCTGTTGGGGGGATGTACTGTTATCCGACCCGGCATACTCTCCAAACTTGACACTGGATTACGGCGACTTTACTTATGCATGGCCGCCAAGACTAGAGCAATTAGCATAGGGCAGTAATGACGGTTACCTTATAAGTGAGGCATTGGAGATCTGCTGCTCAAAGAAAGATTGGCGTTATAAAATGGATCACCCTCTTCAAGGTAGCCGCCGAGTCTAACTTTCAAGATTTCTTTGTCTCGCTCAGGTAAGCCTTTCTGCCGTGTTTTTGACTCTTCATGGAGCAGTTTGATAGAAGGGTCAAATATATTTCGCAAGCCAGACTGATAGCTTCGCAAACAAAAATCGACGTCTCCTGCAACCACCATCGCCTCATCAAATAAACCGACCACGCGAGAAGTTTCCCGAGAAAAAGCAAGACATGCACCCGTGCATGCAAGCACATCCCGACGAACCAAGGGCGAAACAAATATCTCATTTGCTCTGTTTTCCATAGGCTCACCAATATAAATGTGGTCGGCAAAACCACCATACCCAACCACAACGCCAGCATGTTGAATAGCGCCACTAGGATAGAGTAACAAAGCACCTGCAACGCCGACGCCATCCTCCAGCGCCAAACATGCCAACCGATAGCACCAATCTGGTGTCAGCGCAACAGTATCGTTGTTAAGAAGAACGATCACATCACCACTTGCGGCTCTGATACCATCATTGGTTAAACGCGCCCAGTTAAATTCATAGTCACAACTCAGGATGCTCACATTTTCAAGTTGAGCGTAGGAAGCCAGCCCTTCGAGTGTCGTGTGCTCAGAAGACTGGTTGTCCAATATCAATATTTCGAAGTCGCTATGCGATGGAAATTTAAGAATAGAATCTACACACCGCTCCAACAAGTCGAATCGGTCTCTAGTTGGAATAATGATGCTGATTTTGAAAGATTCGGAAGGCACTACATAATGTTCAGGAAACGATGATTCAGACTGAGTTAAATCAACGAAAGGTTGGGCTTTAATATTATTGTAAACCTGCGCTACCTTGCGCCAACTGGGTGGTGGCAATCGCAGATGAACCTTTACTTCAGGCACATGCAAAACACGGGGACTTGCTTGAAAACATCTGTTAATCAGCTCAAAGCCCTTGTCAGTGGGTTCACCCTCATCATTAAAATTGGTGCACTTTATAGCAGTATCAAAAATACCAGCACTCACACTGCCAACGGGTATATAAGCAGGATCCCAGAGCAATTCCCGTGAATAGCCTGGCTTAAACACAGGCTTACAACGGACATTTTCCACGAACTCATCGTGATCACAGAATACTGCATTGAATTCTCGAGCATGGTGATATTGGCAGGTCTGCAAAAAGTCAGAACTTATCGAAGCTGGCGTATGCATTAAAATGAAATTTCTTTGCGCGTTACTGCAGCTGGCAGATAACTTTGCATTACTAGGAATTTCTGCCAGCGGTATACACTCAACGAAAAATTCCAAGTCATGATCCTCGAACCGCTTCTTTAGCAATCCTGAGTTTCTGGCAACCAAATAGATACCGTTGATCGAGGCATCATTCTTAAAAGCCTGAACAAACTGAGCGCTTAGCTCAATATCGATTACAGGCAGAAATAACATAACCTCTGTGCTTCTTTGGCTCGGGATTGCGCGTGAAGAATCTACGCTTAAATCATTAGATGTCGAGACCCTGCTCGGCTCTCCTCGCTTTAACCAACCGGCATAGAGGCTAGGATCATTTTTTCTGGCTAGAGCAGCCAGCGAAATCATGGACCCGCCAGTGGCGCGGAAACCAGAACTTTTCAGGTTAGCGAACAGCCAGCTTGAAAATTTAGATCCACCACCTGATTTCCGCACGATCCAAGGTAAGGATAGAGAGAGAAATACCAATAACTTAAATTTTTCGCGCGCCGTGCTCAATTGCTTTTACCAACCTTTCCAACAATCAGGTTTTTGAAGATTTTGTCTCGTTGGTATATTACTCCTACTCGTTCTCTAGTGCATAAAGATAGAATACAACTGGCTTAAAACAACAAAAGAACCTTACTTTGGCGCGGGCCCTGTGCCAAAGCGCGTATCGACCTGCCGCTTTGGCGTTGCACCCACAAAACCATTGGCTGCATCACCCTCGAACCAGCCAGCAATATCTACAACTACATCAGTGGGTGACAAGGTATACAAACAGACACTGCCATTGTCGCCTATTGGCGCTATCACATTATTGGCAACAACATCTCCAGCATTAAAGTTCAGATTTGATGCTTCTGGCCGGGTTACACCACAGGGGTAAACCGTAATAAAACCACCTGCCGCAGGTGCAACAGCCGTGACATTCAGTGCAACGGCGCTTGCTGTACTCGGTATCGTTCTGGATGCTCCATTAACTGTCAGGGTATTACCCCGAACAGGGATTGCAAGCTCCGTCACATTCGTTAGTTGACCAGCGTGCCCGCCTGTACCATCTCTGGTGTCTACCAGTCGACGGGGTAATGCACCTGTGAAATTGCTGCCTGCAAACCAACCAGCTAGATCAACCACGATATCGGTTGGGTTCAGACTAAAGACACATACCTCACCCGCAGCGCTCACTGGTGCGATGACACCATTCGCGATCACCTGACCCGCTTTGTAGTTGACATTAGAAGCCAAGGGTCTTGCAGTATCACAGGGATAGACTGTCACAAAGCCATCAGCAACTGGGTTTACCACGGTGATATTCAAAGCTGCGGCTGTCAGGTTACCGGGTATAACTGTGCTGGCCCCTGCTGAAGTCTGCACCGCTAGATTCACTAGACTGATGGCCACAGGTGCATCTGATGTCAACTTACCCTGCAACGTGCCTGTACCATCACGACTATCTACTAAGCGCTGCGGTGTCGCACCGACAAAGACTTCACCGGCAAACCAGCCTGCGATGTCAACAATCAAATCAGTTGTAGATGAAGAATAAAAACAAACCTCGCCATTTCCGCCAATAGGGGCAATAACGCCATTGGGCACGATTTTACCGGCAACATAGTTAAGATTTGATGCATTGGGTCGATCAACTCCACAAGGCCACACGGTAACAAAACCCCCGCCATCTGGGTTGACAACCGTGACATTCAAAGCCACTGCTGTGGCACCGGCAGGCACTGTCTGCGCAAGACCTGTTGGAGAATTTAAGCCCTGACCAACTATAGGGAGTTCTATGGTTTTATCTGGCGTTAATCTTAGAGGTATACCCGTACCCGGAGGAGGCAAAGCTTCCTCGACTACCACTATTCGCGTAGCAGTAGCCGCTAGTCCACCGGAGTCGACCACAGAGTAGGTGATTGTTTGGGTGCCGGGAGTAGACGTATCAATGTCAGTCACAGCGACCTGCAACACGCCATCTTCAGCATCGTTGCCGCTGACTCCAGGTTCACTGTATGTATCACCTGCAGTCAATGTGACGGTAGCACCGGTCAAGGTAATTGTCGGCGCCTGGTTTACTCGAGGAATCACTACAACGGTTCTCTCAGCAAAAGCAGTCAAACCACCGGAGTCGGTCACGGTATAAGTCAGCTTGTAAGTCCCTGCGGTTGCGGTATCAACACTGCCTGTGACCACCACCATCAGGTTTCCATCTTCAGGATCAGCTCCCGTTGCGCCCTGGTCTACGTAAGTATCGTCTACCGTGAGAGCAATTGACGTCTGTCCTGTCAGAGTCACGATCGGCGGCCGGTTTTCTAGTACAGTGACCATTCGATCGACACTTGCAGACAAACCGCCGCTGTCTGTTACGGTGTAAGTCAATACATAAATGGCAGGCAAATCAGTATTTAACAGCCCAGTTACGACAGGCACAAGAATGTCATCTTCATCGTCGTTGACAATCACACCAGGGTCGTTAAACGTTCCCCCTTCAATAATCGTTATTTCCAACGGCCCAGCCAGTGTTATGGTCGGGACTGTATTAAGGCCTGGCAGAACGATGACGGACCTTTCAACGGATACACTGACCCCCTGCTGATCAACCGCAACATAGACCAACAGATAAGTATCAGCAACAGTAGTATCCACCAAGCCATTAACCGTGAACGTCAGGTCACCATCTTCAGCATCTGAAGCAATCGCACCGGCATCAACAAAAACATCACCTAAAGCCAGTTCTACCACCGAGCTGCCAATCAGTGTAATAAAAGGTGGTATGTTCGACTGGTCGACAGCAGGGTCGGTTCCTTCGAGGTACTCCGCAAGGTTGGTTTTACCATCGCCATCAAGATCAAGCGCCCCATCAGCAGAATTGTTTGGATCAAGACCAGTCTGGGTTTCGAAGACATCAGGTAAACCGTCGTTGTCGGAATCAGCAGAATCTACCACCCTGAGATCCAGGACATGAACGTTATTACTAAAATTGTCATCGGGCATCTTTCGGCCATCAATATCAAAGCCAACTGCCAAACTCACTAACGTCAAGTCTCCGGGTCGATTCACCCTGATGGGAACTTCAAAGAACCTGGACTCCCCACGTTCAAGATCGCCAAGCTCGCAATTTAGTATATTTATTGGCTGCAACTCACATCCTGGCACATCCACTGTCAGCTCAACGCCACCAAGGTGGGATTGTAGCCTTACAACCGGTGCTGTCTGTCTGCTACCTTGGCCACCGCGGTTGAGTACCTGAATCTCAAGTAACATTCCCGCACCTGTAGTAAGCTGACGGGTATAAAAATCTTGTTGGACTATGACATCAGGGCCGGCGAATCCCGCCAGTTGCTGGGACACACTGACTTCGTAGGCAGTATTATCCCCGGCGGTATCTGCGAGATTTGATATACGTAGGTAATAAATACCATCTTCAGTCGGCTCAAAACCAATAAAACCCGATTGTATTCCCGGATTTACGCTGTCCAGCACGGTCAGACCATTGTTGTCCAAAACCTCAAGCAACAAATCAGGCGCACCTGCCATCGAACCATCACCTACATACGTGATACTGATATCATAATAGTCTTCAGTTCCACCACCACGGGCAGCGAACTGCACATAATCGACATCACCAGCTTCGAAGAGGTTATGTCGTTGCGGCCCGAGATCATCTGACGCGATCAGTGCTGCATTCTCAATAACATCATCGGGCTCAAAAAAGTCCATGCCAGTGATCGGTATCACTTCCTGCTGAGTCACTGTTGTTAAAACCGGTTCAGACTTATTGCCCGAAAAGTCAGTAGCAACAATTGAAAGCTGATAGTCACCCTGCGCTACAAATCCAGCATAAATAGTTTCATAACGACCGGGTATTAGATTAACTGCGAGATCAACACTGAAGGTGATACCAGCAGGTGAGATCACGTCAGCCGTCACATGGCTCAAGCCGAACTTCGCTACAATGTCGCGCGCCCATATGTAGGTCGTTGTACTGCCACCCACCAAAACCTGTGGAGGCAAAATCGTACCGATGGCAATGTCAGGTCCTGCAGGAACCGGAGGAGCCGAAATCAACGGCTCTTCATCATCAATGTCCAGGATGCCATCATTATCATCATCTGTGTCAGCGTTGTTGCCGATAAAATCTCCGTCCGTATCCAGCCATTCTGATGGATTACCAGGAAATGCATCTTCATCATTGAGAAAATCATCACCGTCACGATCATCATCAACATTATCACCAATGCCATCACCATCCAGATCTGCGGTTTCACTATCGTCGATTGGGAAAACATCTCGGCGATCAATAACACCATCAGCATCAGAATCGACACCCAATTCAAATAGTAGATCGTTGTTGTTGTCTTCTGCCTGTTCCGGGTTTCCTACCACCAATACGCTACCCAGTCTGTTCAGCGCGACACTCGCGCCGGTCGCTGCAACAGGCCTTGCCTGCCAGGTTCCCTGATGAAAATCATAGGCCACGACCTCACCGAAAAACGACGAGCCAATTGCAAGGGCGGCGCCATTACCGCTCAAGGCAACGCCTCTCATGGCATCTGCCTGAATAACAATGTCTTCACCTTCTTGCAGCCAGCTAGATCCGTCAAACTGATAAATCTGCACCAGAACTGCGTCTGGTGCGCTAACCGCCAGTCTCATGCCAGTTTCGTCCAAAGAGATACTGGTTCCAAATTGAGAAAAATCTGATCCGGTTATCTGCTGCCCAAGCAGAAGCCATTCAGCACCATCAAATTGCCAGACTCTGACTCTGCCCGGTTGACCGGTCTGGTTGCCAATTTCAGAAAAGGTACGATAGCCAGGTTCACTTACAGCAATCACATCACCCACAGCATTCATTGCGACTGCAGACTGTAAATCGAAGGAGGGGCTATAGTCCTCGGAAGATAATGCGCCTAGTTCGAGCCAACCATTATCATAATGCCAGACACCAACCCCTTGAGAATCAGACACCGCCAATCTGTTACCAGTATCGTTCAGCGCCACGCTGTAACCAATATCGCTGGTGTCGAATCGCTCGAAATCACAACTTCCAAACTGTTCGTCAAAAGCAAAGGTCCGCGTTTTGATACTGGCTGTATCGCACAGGCCATATACATAGACACGGCCACGGCCTTTGTTCGCACCTGGCGCCCCAATCGCGGCAACATTCCCGTCTCCGCTTACGGCCACATCATGGCCGAAGCGCTCGTCATTAATGCTATCGAACAGATTGTTTTGCTGAGAGGAAGATAGATTACTTATACTAACCTCAGCTTCTACGTGGAGAGACCAATTCCGCCGATATGATTCAGGGCTCACTAGGTCACGAACAAAAATGCTCGCAGCGCCAGAGGTAAATACCTGTGAAGAAAAATCACAGATGCCAGACACACACTCTCTAACGGTTCGGCTAACTTCACTTCTAGCGCCACCCACGACAACCACACTGCCATCGTCACTCATTGCAATGCTGCGGCCTGATGCATCCACCAGGTCTTCTTCGCCATAATTTGGTGTGTTTTGCAATCCCGTCACATAGGACCATATGAGATCGGCTGACAGCGGGTCAACAGCATCCAGGGCTAACAGGTCTTCACTATCAAGCAGACCATCGTTGTCATCATCCATATCTTCCGTATTACCCAGTCCATCACGGTCGGTGTCAACGGATTCAAGCGAGTTAAAAGGCAGGTCATCCAAATCATCCGGCACACCATCATTGTCATCGTCTATGTCCGTAATATCACCAATGCCATCACCATCGGCGTCGGTCACTTCATCCGGGTCGAATGGCAACTCATCAATGGTATCCACAACGCCGTCATTATCGTCATCATCATCAAAATTGTTACCAATGCCATCGCCGTCTGTATCCAGCACTTCCGCAGGGTCGAGGGGAAAAGCATCTTCGTAATCCCCTACACCGTCCGCGTCAGTATCCAGGGCAAATACGCTTACGCCGGTAATGTCGTCGCCCGAAGAATTAATGCCCCGCCAAGCTATTGACACGATAGTACCCTCGCCATTCAATGCTAGATCTTGACCAACCAGACTCTCACCAGCCAAGCCAAACAGCACGCCTCCAAGAGGTTCCCAGCTGTTATCGACCAAAGCAAAGTATCTCGTTAGATCAACTTCCAACCCGCTATCCGGCGCACTAACTGCGAGCAAGTTGCCCGTATCATTCAAGCGCACCTGCCAACCAAATCGGTCACCTACAGGCAAGCTCTTGATGTCAGCCCCCAATTGCTGCCACTGATCGTTGACCCGGCTAAATGCCCGTACACTACCTGCACCATCAACCGAAACCGCTGGCTCTCCTATGGCAACAATGTTCCCGTTGTCGCTTAAAGAGACAGATTGGCCACTGCGTCCACCTGATGTGCTGCCAGTAATAGCACCGCCTATCTGTTGCCAGACACCCGACTCATCAGCATAGACTCTGGTTTGGCCGACGCCTTGATGCTGCGGAGAACCAATCGCCAAAACATTTCCGACATCGTTAAATGAGACACTTGAACCGCTTTCATCCTCAGCCAACGTCCCATCAATATCCGGACTGGCCAATTGCCAATTTGTTTCATTGAAACGATAAACTCGAACGTTGCCGGCGTCAGTACCCTTACCATCGTTCAGTGGCGCACCGATCAGCACCAGAGAGCCATCGGCATTGAGAGAAATCGCAGACCCACTTCGATCTCCGGGTGCCCAACCGGCAATCGGAGTACCCAGAAGAGTCCAGCCCGATGAATCCCGCTCGAATACTTTCACGTGCCCGGAGTCGATACCATTGTCGTCATTTGCTGGTGCACCAACCGCCAGTACCCTACCATCGGCACTCAATGCGACAGCGGTTCCAAATTGATCTCCCGGCTCTTCATCTGCTATTCGACTGTCAAATTGCCATTCACCGCTCACAAACCGGTATATCGCGGCACTACTCTCGCTCTCTAATTCCACCGAACCAATTGCCAGTGTTGTGCCATCAGCACTCAATGCAAGACTCACCGAGGGAGCGCCTAAGAAGTGGCGGCTCACCAAATCAGAGCCAACACGAACGAATGCCGCTTCAGCCATCACCGATGACCAGGGCAGCAGGCAAAAGCAGGCCAGAGCAGCCAGACAAGAAATTCTAAATGGCATTAGATTCAACATCACGTTGTTTACTCGGTGAAAACTTTCTTGTAAATCTTATCATCTTACAACGAAAATTCGACAATCTGCTTCCTCTTCTCGACCTACTTCCTTTTTCCTTTAAACCGAACGAAGATTGGTCGCAGTTTTCTGGCCAATTCGATCCAATAGCAGCTTCTTACAGATATTATCTCGTGAGTATATTACTCGTGCTCTGATCCTGTCCCCAACCGCATGTCGACGTGTCGCTTCGGCATTGCACCGGCAAACCCTTGATGACCAAGGAAGTTATATCGAACTGGATGATGCTTAACATGAGATATAAATATCAGGTTTTGAGTTGCGTGAAAAACACGAACTTAAAGAAACTAAGCTATTGAAGCCAAATAAGAACCGAGGACAGACAAAACGTGCAAGCCATCCCCGGCTCTAATTAGTTCTGACGACAACCTACCACTGCTTCACTGGTGTAATCGTCGGGTGTGCTTTCTACTTTCCCGCCACTGACCACGACAAGACTGCTTCTATTTTCCAGCACTCTTGCCGCACAGGGCTCACTTAACAGCACCTGGTCAGAATTGAAGCTGGCGTCCAGTGTTCCTATCACCCCAGTTACACTGTTATCAGGTGATGTAATAGTGACTTCGCCATCATTTCCCAGTTCCGACGTGGCTGAAATTTCACTGCGCACATCACTGATAAAGTTATCAGCAAAGAGATTAATGATACCACCATTACCCTGCACAGCCTGGGCAACGATCCGACTGTTATCCAAAATAAGAAAAACGGGGTCAATGGTAACGTTACCCCCATCATCACCGACTGTCTGACCACCGGATGAGGCAGTCAATGTACTGTCACGCAGATAAATACGATCTAACACATCAACAATAATATTACCGCCTCCTGACAGGGCTGCATTGGTTTCGATATTACCGCCATCTAACACATCGAGGTGATGGCTAGCCGATAACTCAATGTTACCTGCATTACCAGTACCGCTTGCGGTTACAGAGACGGTACCACCACTGTTAATGGCAAGGTCTGTGGCGGCGATATTGACAGAACCACCGGTTGCATCACCAGCTGTTGACCCGGAAACCTCAGCATTTATGCCAGAGACCAACACTGTGCTGGCCGTGATATTGATACTACCCGCTGGGCCAGTCAAGGCTGTACTGGTGTCGATGCTGCCACCGTCTGAAACGGTAACATCCGTTGCATTGACAATAACATTCCCAGCGCTGCCAGGGCCGCTTGTGGCACTTGCAAGTGTCGAAGATGCACCGGTAACGATGAGCGTGCTGCCGGAAAATTCAATTCGGCCGGCGTTACCTGCGTTAGCAGCGATTGATGTTGTGCTGGTGTCAATCCGCGCGCCATTATTAACCGTGAGATTGCTACCTGTACTTAGGATTTCACCCGCTTGCCCTGACCCACTAGTCAGGCTGGAAACGGTTGTGCCCACGCCAGTCACAACTGTTGAGGCGCCAGCAATTGTGATTACCCCGGCGTTACCCCCTGCAGACGTGCTGGTGGTGATAACCGCACCGTTTGATAACGTTTGATCGCTCGCTGCAAGCTGAATCTGCCCTGCATCACCGGCCGCAGAAGTGCTACTTGTGATGCTGCCACCATTAACTGACAATCCTGCGCCCGCGATAGTGATGGCACCTGCGTTACCGCCGCCGCCAAGTGTTCCGGTAGTAGTGTCAATCCTCGCGGCGTCGAGAGTTACCTGCCCCTCGATGGAGATAGAACCCGCATTACCTTCACTCACAGCTAATGCCTCAATGGCCGCCCCATCTGAAACAGTAATGGTGTCAGCGACGAGTACAATTGCACCACCATCTGCTGAATTTAAACTGGATGACGTGATACCTGTAAAAGTAGACTCTGGGATGTCTGCGTCAGCATCTTGCAACGAAATGCTCTTTGCAGTGATATTTATGGATCCACCATCGGCAAATGTAGACCTATTAGAGGTGCTGATATTACCCAGAGAAGCCATGTTGACCTGGTCTCCATTAATGTTAATTGTGCCTGGTGCGCCAGCAAAAATACTTTGAGACCGAATACTTGCCGTATTCGTCACAATGAGCGTACCCGCATTAATTGAAATATCACCGGCATTGCCAACATCAAACGTTGTAGAGCTAATAATGAAACTCTCACGAAATGGACCCGCACCATCTACTATGACACTCCCTGTCGCATTGATATTAATCGCGCCACCGTTGCCTGAGCCTAATGTCTCACCAGTGATGGCGGCACCACCTGATATCGTTAGGTCGGTTACCGTTATATTGGCCTCACCTGCGTCTCCCTGATTCAGGGTCGACAAACCTACGCGCGCTTCATCTGCGATGGTAACCGTTTCTGCCGTAAGCGTAAGAATACCACCACGGCCCTGGGCACTACCGTTGTCACTGGCAATCCTTGTCTCTAAGCCTTCAAGACTGATGTTTGCAGCATTGATCGTCAAGTTACTACCGCCACCTGCGCCCGAGGCGTCGGTCGTTATTCTACTACCACCGCTCATCACCAGATTGCCAGACAAGTTGAGTTCAACACCTCCACCTTTGCTAATGCCCTTGCTATCAGCAAACAAAAAAGCTTGCTTGGTTAACATGAGGTTGTTCCCAGTAATTCGAACAGCACCGGAGGGATCGCCACTTGATTCAAGTTCAACACGGTCACTTAATTCTGATGGATCACCTTTGATGGTGATATCACCACCGGTAAAACCTGCAAGAGTAGATGCGGGTATTGCGCCATTGATCGGAATATTCGCTGCCCCCCCTAGAGATACAACACTGATATCACCGCCATTCAGAAATATCCTAGACTGATCAAAGGAGATATCACCACCGGAAACGTTAAGGCCACTAACCGGCGGGGGCCCAAAAACATCGGGTGAGATCATTGGTGATTCTATAGTCGTTTTAGTGAACACGATATCAGCTGGAGCGACATCGAACCCAAAGTCACTGGGGGCTGCTGCGGTAAAACCACTGGCACCAGAATCACTTATCAATAGCTGGCTACCATCGGCAAACCCCAGGATGTTCGCGGTTGATACAAACAAACCGCCATCGACATCAATCTGGGCGTTCTCTCCCCACATAATGCCGTTGGGGTTGATGAGATATAAATCTGCAGTGACAATTGATGACTTCAGCAAGCCATCGATTGTGCTAGCACCACTGCCATTGATTCTCGCAATAACATGATCAATCACATCTGGGCCGGTAAAGGTCGCAGATTCAGTGGTCTGAATATTAAAAGTATCGAAGGTATGCAGCAGATTAGCTCCATTCGTGATCCCCTGCGATGCATCAATCAT